>DASWUZ010000312.1:0-2593 GCA_036401395.1 Acidisarcina sp. | reverse complement strand
AATGAGGAATTAGTCGCACTGAGAAATATAGCCCCTACTTATTAGGAGTAAGTAAGGCTATCTCGAGCCATCTATCCATACGTATCCTACTGATGCGGCCGGGGGGCAGGGGCTGGTGGGGTAACGGCACGGCCGGGTGCCCCATTCATACGCTGCTCTATCGCGGATGAGTGGGTATGCGAAGCATCCGCTCTCACCGCCCATCCTACGCCGAGGTCGGGTGTTATGCAGAATCATCGAAAACCGCTTCGCGACTTCAGCCAAAGCCGGGTGCCCCATGTCTCGATTCTGAGACATGGGTTCCGCTTACTGGTGAGGGCGCGCTGCGGGAGCGGAGGGAGGCGGAGGCAGAGGCACGGCAGCCAGCACTTCCGGAGTCTCTTCTTTTAGCTCTGGCAGAGCAGAGGTCAAGGCGATCTTCAGCACGTCATCCATCTGCTCGACGAAGTGGAGTTTCATTACGCTCTTGAGGGTGTTGGGTAGCTCGGCGAGGTCCTTCTGGTTGTCGCGGGGGAGGATCGCCTCAAAAATCCCGGCCCGATGCGCGGCGAGTAATTTTTCCTTGAGTCCGCCGATAGCAAGTACCTTGCCGCGAAGAGTGATTTCGCCGGTCATGGCGATGTCGCGGCGCACCGGAATTTTCGTTAGCGCGCTGGTGAGAGCAGTAGCCAACGTGATGCCGGCGGAGGGCCCGTCTTTGGGAATTGCGCCCTCGGGGACGTGGACGTGGATGTCCACGTTGCGGTAGAAATCGCGCGGGAGCCCGAGATGCTGGGCGCGGCTGCGGACGTAGGAGAGCGCGGCCTGCGCCGACTCCTGCATGACGTCGCCTAGCTGGCCGGTGAGCGTAAGCTTGCCCTTACCGTCGAGGACTTGCACTTCGGTTGAGAGAATGCTGCCGCCGACTTCGGTCCACGCAAGGCCCGTGACCAGACCAACTTCGCTCTCTTCATTGGCAAGCGAGTCGCGGAATTTCGATACGCCGAGGAAGTCGGGCAGATTTGCCGCGGTGATCGTCTCTTTGTGCTTGATGCCGTTGCGCACCACACGGCGGACGACCTTGCGGCAGACGTTGCCTATCTCGCGTTCGAGATTGCGGACGCCGGCCTCGCGGGTGTAGCCGCGAATGATGTCGGTGATCGCGTCGTCGGCGAAGACAATGTTTTTGTCGCTGAGGCCCGTCGCTTCGCGTTGCTTTTTTACGAGATACTGCTTCGCGATTTCGACCTTCTCGAGCTCGGTGTAGCCGTGGAGACGCAGGATCTCCATGCGGTCCTGGAGCGGGCCCGGGATAGTGTGCAGCACGTTGGCCGTCGCCACGAAGAGCACCTGCGATAGGTCGTACTCGACATCGAGGTAATGGTCCTGGAAGGACGAATTCTGTTCGGGGTCGAGGACTTCGAGGAGCGCCGAAGCGGGGTCGCCGCGGAAGTCGGAAGCGAGCTTGTCCACTTCATCAAGCATGAAGACTGGATTCTTAGTTCCAGCCTTCTTCATCGACTGAATAATCTGGCCGGGCAGCGCTCCGATGTAAGTGCGGCGATGGCCGCGAATCTCAGCCTCGTCGCGCACACCGCCTAGCGACATGCGGACAAACTTACGTCCCGTCGCCTTGGCGATCGACATGCCAAGCGAAGTCTTGCCGACGCCTGGAGGGCCGACGAAACAGAGGATCGAGCCCTTGGGGTTTTTGACAAGCTGTCTAACGGCGAGAAATTCGAGGATGCGTTCCTTAATTTTTTCCAGGCCGTAGTGGTCGCTGTTAAGCACCTTTTCGGCGAAATCAATGTTACGGGTTTCCTTGGATTTCTTCTTCCATGGAACGGCGAGCAGCCAGTCAAGATAGTTCCGGGAAACCGTCGACTCAGCGGACATCGGCGGCATGGCTTCGAGTTTCTTGAGCTCCTGAACGGCCTTTTCGAAGACGTCCTTAGGCATGCCCGAGGTCTCGATCTTTTTCTTCAGTTCGTCGAACTCGCTCTTTTCGCCGCGGCCCAGTTCCTTCTGAATGGCCTTGATCTTCTCGTTGAGGTAGTACTCTTTCTGGGCGCGCTCCATCTGACGCTTCACGCGCGACTGGATGCTGCGGTCCATGTTTAGCTTTTCGATTTCGACGTCCAACACCTCGGCGACGCGAGTCAGACGATCCGCAGGGTCAAAGATGTCTAGTAGCTCCTGCTTTTCGCCGATTTCTAGTTGGAGATTTGCGGCGATGGTGTCGGAGAGTTTTGCGGGCTCGTCCATGCGGACGGCGGCGATCATGGTTTCGTAGTTGAGCGACTGCTGAAGTTTGACGTATTGCTCAAAGAGGGAAGTGACGCGTTGGACGAGCTGGTCGAGCTGCGGGCCGGGTTCTAACTGCGTTTTGCCGGTCTTGATTGTTGCCACGAAGAAGCCGTCCGCATCGTTGATCTCAACGGCCTTGGCGCGCTCCAGTCCCTCTACTAGGACTTTGATATTGCCGTCGGCCATCTTGACGCTTTGGACGATGTTGCCGATGGTGCCGGTGGTGTAAATATCTTCGGGGCGCGGCTCGTCGACGGAGGCGTCGTGCTGAGTGGCCAGAAAAATCTTGCGATCGGCAGTCAGGGCC
>DASWUZ010000311.1:0-6512 GCA_036401395.1 Acidisarcina sp. | reverse complement strand
GCATCGATGCTTTTCCACGACGGTATGGGCTTCGGGCGCAAGGCGGAGGTCTTTGGCTACACCACCATTGTGCTGTCTCTGCTGCTGGTGTTTTTCGGTATCCGCTCTTACCGGGACAATATCGGGCACGGACGGATTACCTTCGCACGGGCGTTTGCGGTCGGTATCTCGATCACCCTGATCTCGTGCCTATGCTATGTGGTGACGTGGGAGGTCATCTACCTCAACTTCATGCACGACTTTGTGGATAAATACAGCGCCTACGTGATCACCCAGGCTCGGGCGTCGGGCGCAAGTGCCGCAGTGATCCAGGCGAAGGTCGAACAGATGAAGAAATTCAAGGAAATGTACCAGAACCCGCTCTTTAACGTCATGATGACCTTTATCGAGCCGTTTCCGGTCGGACTTGGCATCACCTTGATCTCCGCGCTCGTTCTGAAGAAGAAGGAGCAGGTGGAGCCGGTGAGGACGCCTTTGGCGGCATCGTCCTGAGGAGTTGGTGGTTCCCTGGCGCACCGGGTGGTGTGGGGGGAAGGCCGACCTGTGATATTTTGGATTGAGTCACTTCCGTGAGCTCGTAGCTCAGTTGGTAGAGCATCGCCCTTTTAAGGCGTTGGTCCTGGGTTCGAGCCCCAGCGAGCTCACCACAGCGCCTCCCACCTGATTCAAGTCAGACATCCAGACAAAGCCGAACGCTCAGGAAATACCATCCGATAAAGAGCGCCCTTTTTGGGTTTACGCACTGTCCATGAACCGGCATCGACGCCGAACATTGCCGGGCAGAAATCGGAAGGTTACTGCCCTCCGGGGAGAGAAAATATCTTCCGCCAGCAACCTACCAGGCCCATAAAAAACGTGGTAGTTTATAAACTACAGCCAGATGAATGATCGAATTCCAACAAACCGAGACCTTCCGTAAATGGCGAGTTCGGCTTAAGGATGAGGGGGTACGGGCTCGGATCGCATCTCGACTGGACCGTCTGGCCTTTGGGAATGCCGGTGATGTAAAGCCGGTTGGGCATGGAATCAGTGAACTCCGGATCGACTATGGCCCTGGTTATCGCGTCTATTTCAAAAAGCGAGGCAACACCATCCTCATCCTGTTGTGCGGTGGAACGAAGAGCACACAGGCGAGTGACATAAAGACCGCGAAGCAATTGGCAGAAGGATGGAGCGAAGTAGATGGCTGAAAAACTGACGACCTACGATCCTGCGGAGGACCTGGGATCGGACAAATCAATCGCAATCTTCATGGCGGAGGCCTTCCAGACCAACGATGCCGGCTACATCTCTCATGCGCTCGGCGTTGTCGCGCGGGCAAAAGGAATGGCCCAGATTGCCAGTCAAACAGGCTTGTCCCGCGAACAGCTCTATCGCTCCTTCAGTGAAAAAGGAAACCCCACACTGAAAACAACGCTTGCGGTCATGAGCGCCCTGGGCATCGAACTGACTGCAAAAACTCCTAGTCGTCCCTAAGAACCATAGAAAACGGCGACCCAAAGAGGCTGGTTCGATGTAACCGCCGCTCCCGATTGCAGTGCGAGACCATACCAGCATCGTTATATTCCTTGTCGCCTTGCTCTTGAATTCGTCAGCGTAGTTATTACCCCGCGTAAACCTAACGCAATGTAAACTTACCGCACCGTGAAGTGGATTGGCGAGACTGCTCGCAGGCGTTCTGCCGCGCCCTCGGGAGTGATGTCGCGCTGCGGCATGCCCAGCATCTCGAAACCGACCATGAACTTCCTTACCGTAGCCGACCTGAGCAGCGGCGGATAGAAATGCCCGTGAAAATGCCACTCATCGTGAGCTTGCCCGTCGGTGGGGCTCTGGTGAAACCCCATGGTGTAAGGGAAGCTGGTTTCAAACAAGTTGTCGTAACGCACGGTTATCTGCTTCAAAATATCGGCGAGGGCAGCGCGCTGCGCGGCGCTGAAGTCCGCCAGTGAATGCAGGTGCTCGCCATTGTTGTTTTTGGACAGGACGAGGGTCTCAAAGGGCCAGACCGCCCACCACGGTACGACCGCAAGGAAATCCTCGTTCTCGCAAACGGTGCGCGCGCCGTCGGCGGACTCCGTTTTCACGTAGTCGCACAGGAGGCAGCTGCCGTGTGCGGCGCGATACTCCCGGAGCGCGACTGCTTCGGTCGCAGGCTCATCCGGCACATGCTCCGTGGCCCAAATCTGGCAATGCGGGTGAGGATTGCTGGCCCCCATCATTGCCCCGCGGTTCTCGAAAATCTGTATATGCGCGATATGCGGCTGCGCGCCCAGTTCCGCGTACTGCGCCACCCAGGTATCGACCACTCGTTCGATGTCCGGCAGCTTCATTCGAGCCAGCGTCAGGCTATGGTCGGGGTGGAAGCAGACTACCCGGCAGCGCCCACGCTCCTGTTCCGCCACCAGCAGCGGGTCTGCTCCGCCGCCGGCAGTGGGTGCGGGGGAATCGGGCATCAGCGCCGCATAATCATTATCGAAGACGAACACACCGTCGTATGGAGGGTTGACGTGCCCCCCCGCCCGGGTGTTTCCCGGACATAAATAGCACTGCGGGTCATAAGCGAGAGTCGAAAACCCTGATGCAGGGTTGACCTCGCCCTGCCAGGGACGGTCCGTACGGTGCGGCGATACCAGCACCCATTCTTTCCGCAGAGGATTATAGCGGCGGTGGGGAAATTGCAAGGTTGCGTTAGGCACGAGGATCCCCTTCAGGCGGTGGGCTTCAGTGGCGGTGGTTCAACAGCGAGAAACGTCTCAAGGAATCGGCGGCCATATTCTTCAATCAGCGTCCGCACCCGCTCCGGGTCGGGTGACTCGACTATCAATCCGGCGTGATGATGCTTCTTCATGCGATACACAATCTCCGGAGCATCGAATGCCGAGGTGTCCGGCTCTGCTGTTCTTGCCAGGCACAACACACTTCCAGCGTAGGCGTGCCGTATCGCCGGCAGACTATAGGTGAGCCCGCGCATTGACGAAACCTCGATGCGGGCCCATTCTCTCCAAAGATTGATGCCGGATGCGAACTCCACGAGCTCCGCAATAAAAGCGCCGCCGACTCGTGCCGCCACTTCGAGGAAGTAAAAGCGCCCGTCGGCTGCCGCTCGAATATACTCTGCGTGGGTTACACCACGGAGCAGCTTCAGGGCGGGCAGCAATCGCGAATTCATCTCTTTCAAGGCAATGGCATCCGCCGACCCGCGATCGATGGTGCGGGTGGTAAAGACGCCGCCCTCGTGCATCACCTGCATCGGCGGCTTGCCATACTGGCTCACCTCCTCAAAGATCACACGGCGCTCGCTCGTGATCGCATCGACGTGAAAGATTTCGCCGGGCACGAACCGCTCCAGCAGGTAATGACTCTGCCGGTCGCCAAGCTCATCGAGAATGCGCCACAACTGCTCCGGCTCATCGACCTTTCGAATGCCGATTGCCGACGCCTCGGCGCGCGGCTTCAGCACCCACGGCGGAGGCACGCTGTCCATATAGGCCCGCAGGTCGTCGTAATTCAGGACGGCGGTGAACTCGGGGACCAGGATGCCGGCACTCTGAGCTTCGATGCGCATGGCGAGCTTGTCGCGAAAATGCGCCACGGTCGTCAGACCCATGCCTGGGATGCGCATGTGCTCCCGCAAGTGGGCTGCCATGCCCATGTCAAACTCGTCCAGCGCCACAATGCGAAGGAACTTACGGCTGCGCGCCAGGTAGGTGACTGTGTTCGTCACCTGCTCGAGGGTGAGCCCCTCCGGCATGGTGAGAACTTCGTCGAGAATATCGAAGGGCCAGTCCGCATGCTTGAGCTTCTCGACGGTCAGCAGAATGACCCCGCAGCCGTCGGCCGCAAGTTGCCGCAGAAATGCCTGGCCTTTTTCGTAGCTGCTGATGCAGAGAATCCATTCCCGTTTTTCGCTCAACTCAGGCTCCGCAACCGGCACGGCGTGAACATCCGCTTCATCTATGGCCACTCTGAAAACAGGTACAAACCAGATTGGGAAAGCTGGGGAGAAAGGGCAGGACTCGCGGTTCTCTGTCGATAGTTCTAACATAAGCATTCGAGTAGCGAAGGCGCTAGCGCATCGCCGGCCACAACAACTATGCTGTCAGCAACCACCATAAAGTCCATTCAGGACGAATACACCGCCCTGTGGCATGACCAGGAGTCCCCGGCACCGGTCGCCCCATCCGGAGCCGATCCACTCACGCAGCCAGTCGACTTTACCCGGGTCGTGGTGGAGCAGCATTACTCCAACTTCGAGCTATGGCACGCCGAAGATGACGCCCGGGCCCCTGGAGCCACGGACCACGAGATCGTGCGCAGCAAACGCCTCATCGACCAGGTCAACCAGCGCCGCAACGACCTCGCGGAACGGTGCGACCTGCTGCTCATGAACTATCTCAATGCTCGCGGGCTGCCGATAAGCACGGCAGAGCTTCACTCCGAAACACCCGGCATGATGATCGACCGACTGTCTATTTTGTCTCTCAAGCTCTTTCACACCGCCGAACAGATCAGCCGAAGAGATGCACCCGAGGGGCATGCCGAGAGAAACCGGGAACGCCACCGCATACTGCTTGATCAGCGTGACAGCCTCGCCGGTTGTCTCGATGCCCTGTGGATGCACGTGCTCGCCGGGCAGCGCCGCATCCAACTTTATCTACAGTTGAAGATGTACAACGATCCGTCGCTCGGCCCCGTGCGGCACAACACTCGAAATGCGCGATAACATGGTTGCAGCTAAAATTACGACGCCGAACAGGGTCTCACTTAACGGGCCTTCGCCTGCCTCGTTCAAAGGTGGCTGCTCATGGTTGACGGGGGCATTTGTTCTGCGTATAAAACGTGGGCAACCCATACTCACTTCCATCTGCTCTGGAGTCGCACGCCGGTAGCTAAAACTCCAGAACGATATCGCCCTCTCGCTTGCCAGTGAAGCTTACTCTCAGCTTCGTAACAAAGAGGACTCAGAACATGCACGATGCAACCCCGGGCCCCCGTCGTACCCCTCGCACCATAGCGGGCAGGACCCGTCCCGCGGCTGCACCTCTCTACAGCCAGGCCATGCAGCAGTTTCAGACCGCCATGCAGCTCATGCAGGAGAACAAGTTCGACAAAGCGCGAGCTGCCTTTGAAAAACTCACCACCAACGCGCCGCCGGAATTACTGGAGCGCGTACGGGTCTACCTGGTCGTCTGTCAGCGAAACTCCAGCCGCGGGCCGCTCACATTCGACACCGCTGAAGAGCAGTATGACTACGCGATCTCGCTGCTAAACACAGGCCAATACGAAGAGGCGCGAGAGCAATTTGAAAGCATCATCAAGAGGGACGCGCGCGCGGATTACGCACACTACGGCCTCGCCATACTGGAGAGCATGACGGGGCAGGCTGAGGAGTGCCTCGACCATCTCTCCCGTGCTATTCGCCTGAATCCACGCAACCGCATCCAGGCGCGGACCGACTCCGACTTTCAGGACATGGCGGACGACCCCCGTTTCACCGAACTCATCTATCCGGAGTTCCCTTGAGCACGCCGTGGCCCCGCTCCACCTTCCAGCCAACCCAAAGCCGGCGCCTCATACATCCCGCACTCTGCGATGTGTGGGAATCGCCCAATCCAGATGCCCCATCTTCCGGGCACTGGCGAAGGTTTGGTATGCGAAGTATCCGCTCTTTGATCGAACGATGAAAGACATCCGACGATGAGAGCGCGGTCCACAAAGAAATCCTCCGGGACAGGAAACCGCTCCTTCCCTGCACGAGCACCGGAGACTCCACCCACCAGCCAGCGAGTAGTAGCTATGGGCGGAGGCACCGGCCTCTCCACCATCCTGCGCGGCTTCCGCCGTCATGTAGCCTCGCCCCTGGCCGATGCAACTGATACTTCGCAGCAGCACTGCCCCATCTCTAATCTGGCGGCAATCGTCAATGTTACGGACGACGGAGGTTCCAGCGGCCGCTTGCGCAAAGACTTGAAAATGCTGCCGCCGGGCGATCTGCGCAACTGCATGGTCGCGCTCTCGGAAGACGAACACCTCATCTCGCGCCTCTTCCAGCACCGCTTCAAATCAGGCAACGGATTGCGCGGCCACAGTTTTGGAAACCTCTTCGTCGCGGCACTCTCGGAGATGACGGGCGACTTCGCCCAGGCAATCAAGCTCTCGTCGCAGGTGCTCGCCACGCGGGGACAGATTTATCCGGCGACGATCGCCAATGTCACCCTGGTAGCGCTGATGGATGACGGCTCGGTCGTGCGCGGCGAGACCCGGATCAGCGCTACCAAAGGCCGCATCGTCCAGCTCATGCTTGAGCCTGCCAAGGTAGAACCGCTACCCGAAACTCTTGACGCCATCAAGCGCGCAGACCTCATCACCATTGGACCCGGGTCACTTTACACCAGCCTCATCACCAATCTGTTGGTGAACGGCATCCCTCAGGCACTGGCCGCCGCCAAAGGCAAGCGCATCTTCATCTGCAACCTGATGACCCAGGCCAACGAGAGCCTTGACCTGACGGC
>DASWUZ010000310.1:0-5476 GCA_036401395.1 Acidisarcina sp. | reverse complement strand
CTCCCCGCGCCGCCTCCCTGGAAGAAATGGGAGCCGCCGCCACCCCCACCGGCACCGAAATCCACATCGCCGCCGACCCCCAATCTGCCCTGAAACTAGCCTTCAACCTCACCCCCAACCCCAGCGCCGAAGCACCCGCACTCATCCTCGTAACCGGCTCCGTCTATCTCGTCGGATCCATCCGCACAATCCTCTTGAGCCCCGCCGCCCCACAAGAGACAATGCGAGAGGCACCGCAAGCGACAATCCCCACCGGCACCCCATAAGTCACACGCACTACAGCGACGCCCGCCACCACCTAAACCCAGATACGAAACCCAATGAACCCCACACCCGCCAACCTCACCCCGAAACCCAAAACAACCCCCAGCCGCCAACCCAACCAAGACCTTATCGCGCCACTATCCGCGCCCGACCCGGACCCGCCAGCCACCCAATACACCCGCCCAAACCCACTCCCCCTCCGCTACCGCCTGGCCTCCAACTTCCTCCAAGCCCCGCTCTTCGGCCTCGCCACCATAGCCTTCGGCTGTCTCTCCCTCTTAGCCTCGCTCTTCGATAAAAACGGCCAAACACAACACCGCATAGCCCGCATCTGGGCCCGAGCCACACTCCAAATCAGCCGCTCCCCGGTCACCATCTGCGGCCGCGAAAACCTAACCAAACATCCCGTAGCCATCTACGCCGCCAACCACGCCTCTTATATGGATACGCCGGTCATCTTCGCCAGCCTCCCCATGCAATTCCGCATCCTCGCCCGCCACCAGCTCTGGCGCGTCCCCTTCATCGGCTGGCACCTCAAACGCTCCGGCCAGATCCCCATCAACCAGGACAACGCCCGCGCCTCCGTCGCCAGCCTCCAGCTCGGAGTCAAGGCCCTCAAAGCCGGCATGCCCCTCTTCGTCTTTCCCGAGGGAGGCCGCACCCCCGACGGCCACCTCCAGCCCTTCATGAACGGGGTCTCCTACGTCGCCGTCCGCGCCCGCGTCCCCATCATCCCCATCGCGCTGATCGGCACCTACGAACTCCTCCCCATCCACACCCGCCAATACTTTCCCCGGCCCCTCTACGTAATCGCCGGCGAACCCATCCCCACCACCGAATACACCACCAAGACCCTCGACGCCCTAACCACCCGCCTCCGCGAAGCCATCGCCTCACTCTGTGAAGCCTGCTCTGGCGGTTGAAGTGCACGAGTTTTCCCCTAAGCGAGTCCGAGAGTCCCTCGCTGCCGCAGTCAAACCAAGGCACTCCACTTCCAACGACCGCTATGATTCGCCGCTATAATCCAACGAGATGAGCGCAACGACCCCGAGAATCGCCGTACCCCTGCCCACCCTGGCAGACCTCGAGTACAACCAGCGCGCCTGGCCTCAGTTCGCCCATGCCCTCCGCTGCTGCGGCGCGATCGCCGTGCCCATCCCCCTCGACTCGCCCCAATCCGTCATCGCTAAACTCGCCTCCACCTGCTCCGGCATCCTGCTCCCCGGCAGTCCCGCCGACCTAAACCCGCAGAAATACGGCCAGGAGCCGGTCCCCGAGTGCGCCCCGCCCGACCCCGCCCGCGAAGCAGTCGACGAACTCCTCCTCCAAGACGCCTTCAACCTCTACAAGCCCATCTTCGGTGTCTGTTACGGCCTCCAATCACTCAACGTCTGGCGCAACGGCACCCTCATCCAGCACCTAACCGGGGCGGCCACCACGAAGCATGACAATGAAGGAGAACTTCAACAGGCTCATACAGTTGCGGTCGCAACTGCCTCGAATTTGGAGCAGCTTTTGGCACCAGCCCGAGACGCTCAACGCGTCCCCACACCCTCGGGCGACACCCTCGAGATCAGGGTAAACTCCAGCCATCACCAGGCAGTCGGCGACCCCGGCGACGGCCTCGCCATGGTCGCCCGCTCCGTAGACGATGGCGTCATCGAAGCCCTCGAAGGCCGCAACCCCGACCAGTACGTCCTCGGCGTCCAGTGGCACCCCGAACGCACCTTCGGCGTCAGCGCCGCCTCCCGCCTGCTCTTTGAAGCCCTCGTCGAGGCCGCCCGCGCCTGGCAACCGCGCCACGTCACCGACTCCGTGGCCCAGGAAACCGTTGCACCCTGATTCGCACTCTAACCGGCCCACCACCAAAGGCAGGGTCGGGCCTAAGAGCACCTCCCATAAAACGCCCGGCGGAACGGCTCAAGGGAGGTTCTACTCCGCAATTAAACCGGCAGCACTTCAATCGAAGTCTGTAGCCCGGCTGCAAGCTTCGAAAGCGACGCACCTCATGCCAGAATCAATCAAACTGGCAGTTACGCATGCAGGTCTCAAGCCCCTCACCGATTCTCAGGCCCAGCAGTTCTCAACCTATGCGGCACTTCTCGAACACTGGAACTCCAAGCTCAACCTGACCGCGATACGTGACCCAAAGCAAATCCTCGAACGACATTTCGTCGAATCCATCTTCTGCGCCCAACACCTCGTGGGCGACCCGACCACCCTGTTGGACTTCGGCTCAGGAGCAGGCTTCCCAGGCATCCCCATTGCTATTTGCCGGGACGATATATCCATAACACTCTTAGAATCAACGGCGAAGAAGGCGTCCTTCCTTAATGAAGTTGTTCGGTCACTGGGGCTATCATCCAAAGTCTTCAGTAGCCGAGCAGAGGCCATGCCAGCCAGCCAAACCTACTCCGCCGTCACTCTCCGGGCGGTCGACAAAATGGAGCTGGCCCTCCCCGCAGCCATTGCGAGGGTTAAGCGGGGCGGCCACCTGGCCCTCATGACTACGACCCACTCCAACTGGAGCTCTTCGCTAGGCGAACTGGTCCAAGTGTCTTCCCTGCCACTACCCAACTCCTCCGATCGAATACTCGCTCAGTTTCTGAAACCCTGATCTTCAATGTTCCACGTGGAACATTTGCCCCGCATCGGGGGAAGCCAAGCGAAAAAAACCGTGTTCCACGTGGAACATTTTTAAGGGAGGCATTCTTGGATCCGGCCTCGTCTCCGCCGACGTCAGATAAAGAGTGGAGTCTTCGAGTGCCAACGCCTCCATCTCAGCGAATGTTCCACGTGGAACATTCAGAGCCGATCGCAATTAGACAAAACTGTTTATGATTGGGGGCGGTTCGCCCTACTGGGCACTTGCCGCCCCAGGTTCGCAACCACATGTTCCACGTGGAACATTAGTTTTCCACCGTTAGGCCTGACCAAACAGCTCCTGGGGGTCCAACCTCGGACGCCGCAAGTGACTTGGCTGCCTGGAGTTGCGGTATTTACCGCGAAATCATTGCGGAGTTCTCCACAATCGAGCCGGATTCTTGCACAGCGACCACTCATTGCCTATTGACACGCCGCCCGGCTAGTCTGGTGGAGCCCATGAGCAAAGTTCTGGCCGTCGTCAACCAAAAGGGTGGAGTGGGGAAAACCACGACCGCTATCAACCTCTCGGCGTCCCTCGCACTGGAAGGCATGAGAATCCTCCTCCTCGACTGCGATCCGCAGGCCAACACTACCGGCGGCCTGGGATTTCCACGGGACGAGGAGCGCCTTTCGACCTACGACGTGTTGTTGGGCGAGGCCGCCATCGCCGACGTCACTCTCTCCACGGAGATCGATACCCTAAAGCTCGTGCCGTCCAGCAAGAACCTGATAGGCGCTAACGTGGAGCTGATTTCCGTCGAACGCCGCGTGTTCAAACTTAAAGACGCCCTCGCCGCAATCCGAGGCAGCTACGACTTCCTTATTATGGATTGTCCGCCGGCGCTCGACCTGCTCACCCTCAACTGCCTGGTCGCCGCCGACCGTCTGTTGGTACCGATGCAGCCGGAATATTTTGCCCTGGAGGGCGTAAGTGAGCTGGTCAGCACACTTGAAAAGGTGCGCGAAGCCTACAATCCAGACCTGAACATAGAAGGCGTTCTGCTCACCATGTACGACGACCGTACCAACCTGAGCCAACAGGTGGCCCAAAATCTCCGCGAGTTTTTCAAAGAAAAGCTATTAAAGACTGTTATTCCGCGGAACATAAGGCTCGCAGAGGCACCAAGCTACGGAAAGCCGGTCGCCCTCTACGATCCGCGCTCAAAGGGAGCGGAGGCCTACCGCGATCTGGCCCTCGAAGTTCTCGAGCGCAACGGAATGGAGAGCCCTAAGTCGTTGGAACAAAAGGCCCTCGACCTGAAGGCACCTAAGAAAGAGAAAACCGTCCGGTTTTGGCCCTACAGCTAGTTCAAAATGAATTTGGAGCGTATCTATATATATGTCCACCACCGTCGAAAGGCCCACAGAGACCCCGAAAAACGCCGATGCCAGTCCGGAAGCCGGGTCACCCCCCCCTGTAGCGCCGGAAGCAAGCAAACGCCGCGCCCTCGGCCGTGGTCTGGAATCTCTGCTGCCCTCCAGGGCCGCCGTCGTTCCGGTAGTGCAGGCTACATCTATCGATGCAGCGATGCCCGAAGCCGGGGTACCGCTCGAAATCCCGCTCGATAAGGTCGAACGCAACCCTTACCAGACGCGCACCAAATTTGATGAGGCAAAGCTTGCGGAGCTAGCCGTTTCGATCTTCGCGACCGGAGTCGTGCAACCGATCCTGGTGCGGCCGCTGCCCGAGGGGCGTTACCAGCTGATTGCCGGGGAACGCCGCGTACTGGCTTCAAAAGTTGCGGGCAAAGCGACCATTCCCGCGATCGTGCGCCACATTTCAGACGAACAGGCGATGGAAATGACCATCGTCGAGAACCTGCAGCGCACCGACCTCAACGCCATGGAGCAGGCGCGTGCCTTCCAGCGACTGCTGCTCGACTTCAAAATGACCCAGGAGCAGATGTCTTTGCGCACCGGCAAAGACCGCGCCTCGATTGCTAACTACCTGCGACTGCTTAAGCTGCCCGCCAAGGTTCAGGCCCATCTCGAGTCGGGGGAGTTGAGTTTCGGGCACGGCAAGGCGCTTTTGGCGTTTCAAGACCCGGGCGTGACCCTGCGAGCAGCCGAACGGATCCTTTCCTCCGCGATGTCCGTGCGGCAGACAGAAATTTACGCTCAAAGTTATCTAAACACCGTGCGCGACGGTGTGGTAAAGGAAACGAGTAAGTACAAGGCTGACGCTAACGTTCGGGAGGCGGAAGAGCAGCTACAACGCAAGCTGGGGTTAAAGGTCCGCATTGAGGACAGGAACGGTCGCGGTAAGGTGATCATTGAGTACTCCGGCCTTGAAGATTTCGATGCGATCCTCGACGCGATCATCGGACGATAGAGAAGTGGAAGAACCATTGGTTCGCGCCGCATTAGACGCAGGGACTCCCGCTGTTACACCTGCGAATCGTGGCATTGATTCCGGCCAGCGTCGTGGCCTGCCCGGCCTCGGAACCTTGGCAACGGAGGCGCGAAACCCAGCCAGCGAGGGGATGGACGATCTTTGCACCGCCGACCTGCTAAGGGTGATTAACGCCGCTGATGCTCAGGTGGCATCGGCAGTCGCCGCTGAAAT
>DASWUZ010000309.1:0-6095 GCA_036401395.1 Acidisarcina sp. | reverse complement strand
TTCGCTGTGGCCGGTAATGGACTCGCCGGGCATGAGGTGGTTCTCACCACGGACGAGGGCGTCGAGCCTTTCAAGCGAGAGGGCGAGGTGGGAGCCGCGCTTGTCGTCGGCAACGGCGTGGATTTCGTCGACGATCACGGTCTCGACGCGGCGCAGGTTGGCGCGGCTTTTTTCGGCGGTGAGCAGAATGTATAGAGATTCAGGGGTGGTGACAAGGATGTGCGGTGGGCGCTGCAACATGCGACGGCGTTCGATGGGGAGGGTGTCGCCGGTGCGTACTGCGGTGCGGATCTCCGGGCAGAGGTAGCCGCGTTCGAGGGCGAGCTGCTGAATCTCGCGGAGCGGGCCGTCGAGGTTTTTTTGGATGTCGTTGCTGAGGGCCTTGAGTGGGGAAACGTAGACGATTTCGGTGATGGGTTCGAGGCGGCCCTCGATGGCTTTACGGAGGAGGCGGTCGATGCAGATTAGGAAGGCGGCGAGGGTTTTGCCGGAGCCGGTGGGGGCGGAGATGAGGGTCGGCTGGCGGTCGAGGATGCTTGGCCAGCCTTGTTCCTGGGGTTCGGTAGGGGTTCCGAAGCGAGCGATGAACCACTCGCGGACCACGGGATGTGCCCATGCTAGGGGGTCCGGCGCAGGTGCTAACTCGGGCGGCGCGACGGGCCATGGGAGTGGAGCAAGCATGGCGCTATTCTAGCGCGCTTTTCGTCGGATGTTCGCCTCCGTGGCGCATTGAGGTCTACCAGGTGTGCTCTCCCTGGATGAAAACGCAATAATCGCTCTACCCCACCTACATGCCCGCACGTCACGTGCGGATCTCTCTACCTGATATCAAGCAAAAGCTCTGGCGGTTGAAGGGGCATGGGTTTGAAGAGTGCTGAGATGTCCTCTGTCTCGGGGACTGTAAGTAATCGTAGCGACAATCATTTAGGCACGAGCAGCCTCTTTGGAATGGAGTCCATAACTAGATTACCTAATTCCCGTTTTGATTCGCACTGTACGACCCTCCTAAGTTGGGATTAGATACGCCGATTTAATCTCTCTTGGGGTTTAGCATAACCTTCGTCGAGACCATGCTTTCTACATGGTCTACCTTACTTACACTACTTTATTCCCAAAGGAGTCCGTTCCGGCGAGCAAGCGCTTCTCCGTCGACGTACGCTTTGTAGACTTTATATGTCGGACCCATCATCGTAATGTAGACCTTAGGAACGGGCTAATCACATCGGTTGTTTGTTTGTTAGTGGTTTCGGCTATATCGGGTTGCGGAGTATCTCACAGTGTAGCTAATTCTGGGGGGCAAGCCTCGCTTACGATCCTGGGTCCAGCGCAGATTCGTGCCGGCGGCGCCGCAACATTTACGACGTTAAGTACAGGGATGGTCAATACTTCTGTACTTTGGTCAGTAAATGGCCAGAGCGGTGGAAGTCTTACAAATGGGACAATCTCGTCGACGGGGGCATACAGCGCGCCTGGGGTGCCTCCGTTCCCGAACATCGTAACCATCAGTGCTGCCAGCGTGGAACGACCAAGTGTCGCCGCTTCTTCTTCGCTGAGCGTGCTGAACCCGCTTCCCGATGTCATCTCGGGAAGTGCGGTTGACAATGGCCAGTTTACTTTTTTGATTGATCTGAATGGAGCGGGATTCTTAATTACAACGGTGCTTACTTTTGATAACTTTCCTCCACTTACTACTCAGCTCATTTCCTCGACCCATATTCAAGCGACTATCAGCAAGGCGTCTTATTCTATTGCGACCGTCGCAGTTGCCAGCAATCCTGATCCCGGCGCGTCGACATCGGCTCCTTTTATCATTTCCCTGCCAAATGCACCGACATTAATTGTAAATGGAGTAAATCAGGTGCGAGCGGGAAGCAGCGCCACATATGGTTCGGTTGTTTCAGGCCTTTCCAATGCAAGTGTCAACTGGGCAGTAAACGGGGTAGTTGGTGGAGGGACCGCTGCCGGTACCATTTCAGCTACCGGTGTCTATGTCGCGCCATCGGTCCTGCCAAGTCCTAATATCGTAACGATTACCTCATCCAGTGTCCTGGTTCCGAGCCTCAGTGCATCACTGTCGGTATCGATCCTCAATCCTGTCCCTGTTGTGGCCAATGCCACCGCTGTTGACCCAGGTACCGCTGATTTAAACATCGATATTCAGGGATCTGGGTTTGGCCCGGAATCAGTAGTTTCGTTGAACGGAGCATCAACACCGAGCTCTTTCATCTCAGCTTCCGACATCCAATTGGCAATCGCGAAGCAGAGCGTGGATTTCGTTTTGGGCAACCCCAACAACCCACCAGTTACAGTCGTTGTGACGAATCCAGACCCAGGTAGCTCCTCGGCTGCGCCTGTCCTGGTATCCCTACCAATAGGGACGCAGGGAACTTCTGCGCCGGCCCCATTTCAGGCGCTGACCGGATGCCAAAATCCCTATGAGGGAGTTCCTACCAACGATTGGGGGTTAGGCACGTCGGGAGTGTATTTGCAACTGAACGACAACTATCCACTCATTGGTACTCCCTATTATGCGATGAATACCATAATTTGGACGTCGAAAGAAACCGGCCCAGGTCAGTCGGTCTTAATGACCGGCGCGTTCACCTCGGGGTCAAAGACCGCTCGTGTTGCAGTTATCCCGCCCGGTACCAAAAATTGGCATAACCTCGTGCTGGCGAGTGCCAACGTAGTTGCTACGATACAGCAGGGCACCACGGGACTTTCCTTCAAAGTCCCTGCGCAATCTTCCCCGGGAGTCTACGGCTTCGAGATCGAGGACAACTCCGCACCTACAATATTCGGAATAGTGAACGTACCCTCACTGGATTGGGCAATCGGCGCTCCATCTCTCACGGATCCGGCTCATGCCCTGCAGAGTCAAATATATGATTGCGGCGCCGAGACAGGCGGCACTCTAAGAATTTTCGGCAAAGACTTAGCTGGGTCTCAACAGATCATCCTTCAATCCGCGACTGGATATATCTATCCACTTCAGCCATCTGTCGATGAAGCCACGTCAATCACAGTAGACGTTCCGTCTTCATTGCCGGCCGGTCCTTACAATCTTTGGGTTGGTACCTATCCCTGGAGCGCCACGTCCAGCCCTGCTGCTCAGATAACGCTGTTCAAGCCCCAGGCCGTACAGGTGTCCAATAGTTCCTGCTCCAGCCTCGTAGGTGATGGAGTGACGGATAACTCAGGTCTCCTGCAGTCGTGTCTGGATGCCAATGCACCCATGCAGCCAGGAGTTATAGCCAGCATCAACGTCGGCCAAGGGGCTTTTTTACTACAAAACGGGATAATACTTCATCCATATGAACTGTTGGTGGGCGATACGCCGGCCACAACTCAATTCATTGGTCGGTCGCTCAGCACTCCACCTCAGGCGTGGATACTGGCCCCACCACATGTCGGAGTCGCGAACTTTTCTTTCGATGCTCCCGCCAATCCATCCATCCTATCAAGCTCCGATACATCCGGGAATCCGCTGAATTCGGGATATATATACGTCAACAATGTGAAGGTTAGCTCCGATTCACAATTTGGGGACCCGAACGAGAGGATGGTCAAGCTATCAGGACCGAGTATCGAAGTCTATAACAGTACGTTTCGCTCCTACTCTAATCAAGCCTTTGACATAATACGAGGTGATGGGAGTATTACCTCAGGAAATACTTTTATTCTCAACCGCTTTACCGGCCTGGCCTTGCAGGATTCTCAGAACCAGGTTTTCGAAAATAATCTGGCTTACTCGGAGCTGCCGCTCAATACCTCTAATGACCCACACTCCGGAGGATCTGGACTAAGTCTCAGCCGCGCATTTTCTCAGTATGGTGTGTCCGCCGTTGTGCAAAATATATACGTGGGACACAATACTTTTCAGGATATGGGATCTTGGGACCAGCAAATCATAACGGCTGACGGCGGCGGCGGGGCCTATCTCGGTTACATCGCAGGCAGCACCGCCAGCACGGTCACTTTGGCTGCGGACCCGACATGGGCCTGGACTGGCGACACCAACCCGGCATTGACCAGCATACAAGTGATTTCGGGACCAGGCGTTGGCCAATACTCCGCACTTGCGAGCTACTCGGGGCGATCGTTACAACTTGTCACACCGTGGAAGGTTCTGCCCGATGTTACATCCATCGTAGGGATAATCAGTGCGGAAAGGAACATCACAGTAGCACACAACACCATAACAGATTGCATTGGCGCGACAATTTCGCTGGGCAACGCCTTTGGGATAGTTATTGAAGATAACATCCTCACTAACTCCGGCTTCGGGATCGGGCTCGGCAGTCTTCCTGCCTACGGGGGGCCAGCCGGATTCGGCCCTAACGCGGAAAGTCTCATTTATCGCAATACCATCGCAGCCGGACGTGGGGACCGCATCTTTCCCTCACCCGGCGACAACAATGGTGGGATAGGTATTTACGATCAATACGGGACCATCGTGTCTGGCGCGGTAGTACGCGGTAACGTGCTTCCCTCGATACAGACTATATACAGCTCAAACGGCGAATATGGAGTGAATGCGGTTTTAATCGAGCAGAACATAGCTGACTGGATCGACCCTCAAGGCCCAATCCCCGGATTTCTGGTTCAAGACAACATATTGCCGCCACCGGGAGGGGCATTGCCTGGTAGCCAACCTGGCCCTCTTGAACTTCCGGGCGCAAGTAGGATTAGGCATATATTTCTTCGCCATCTCGCAGGCTTTGACTCTGCAAAGCAGGAAAAGGACCATGTTGTCACGCGCATCGCTCGCGATAATTAAAATCACGTAGGGCCGCTTATAAACACTTGTCCATACCTCGCATTGTAGGGAACGATGACTGCTGCTAAGCGTGCCGTGCATTCGAGGCTGGGCGCCGAATCTAACCGAGTGAATGAGCAGGGATTACGGTACGCAAGACGGGTTCAAGTATCGACCTAAGGTCCATCGAAGCTCGGTTACTCTAGTTGCTGATCCATGTACGACTCGGTTACGCCCTTCCAGCTATACCTTCACCGCGGCGCGAACGCATTCTTGACCCCACGCAGGCTAGGCCCGAACCCCGAAATGCCTCAGCAGCACTGAAGCCTAGTATCGTTCTGCACCCAACCCTGCCGGACTTCTTGCTAGCCGAAACCATATCTCAGGCTTAGGATGATGGGGTGGCATCAAAATGTAAACGAGGTGACCCCATGCCTAAATACGTGATCGAAAGAGAAATTCCAGACGCGGGCAAGCTTACCGAGGAGCAGCTCAAGGCAATCTCGCAACATTCCTGCGGGATACTACGCGAGATGGGCCCGCAGATCCAGTGGATGCACAGCTACATCACCGACAACAAGGTATATTGCGTCTACGTCGCCGATAGCGAAGAAGCCATCAAAGACCACGCCAAACGCGGCAATTACCCGGCCAACAAAATCTCCGAAGTCCGCGGGATGATCGACCCAGCCACCGTGGGCAAAGCCAGCTAGAGCGCAGGCGCGGAACCTCCGTCCGGTCCTCACGGCAGAACCTCGGTCGGCATTTCTTCTGCCGGCGCGGCGATGTTCTCAGGCCGCTCGTGCGGTAGGTCAATCCCGTCCTGCAGCAACAGCGCCTCATAAATAGAAGCGCGACGCCACCGCCGCGCCAGCACATACGAAATCATGTTCGCGATCATCAACGGCAGGATCAGTTCATACGCTCCCGTCATCTCGAAGATGATCAGCACCGAAGTCATCGGCGCCCGAATAATTCCCGCAAATACCGCGCCCATGCCCACCAGCGCAAAGGCGCCCAGCGCTCCCTGCGAATGATGGAAGACAGCCACGTCGAGAAACCCCACCGCGCCGCCCAGCATTCCACCAATGAAAAGCGCGGGCGCAAAAATGCCACCAGCCCCGCCGCTCGCATACGAAAACACCGTAGCGACCAGCTTCAATACGCAGAGACCAATCAGCACCCGCACGGTTAGTGAACCATTGAGCGCGAGGGTGAGCGTGCGATAGCCGCCGCCATTGATCCCGCCTTGCCGCAACCAGAGGAGCGCCGCCACTGCAAGCGCGCCCGTCGCCGCCCCACCCAGCGCCGGGTGCGCCCATCTCGGCACCGTCTT
>DASWUZ010000308.1:0-5006 GCA_036401395.1 Acidisarcina sp. | reverse complement strand
ATTGCGCGGTGATTAACTACTGCGCAGGCGCGACCGCGGCAGTATCATGCTTCGGACGAGACCGGCACGCGTGTAAAATACGCCTTGAGCAATCTTGCTCTCAACTCCTCCGAACGAGCCATCTCCGTCGTTGATAAGCGTAATTACAGCTTCTTCAGCCTTCAACGAACCGGATAAACCTCCTTGGATTAGCGTTGAGAGCTGTTTCACCGTCAGTATTCCGAATTCCTCTAAATCGTGAAGAAGCGCTGCGTAAGGATCATCGAGATCCTCACGTAAATCCACCATTATGCTCCCTAGTAGATCTTGCGATACGCCGGGAACCGGAGGGATGTCCCTCTTCAGCACACTAACGAGCAAATCCACATTCAATCGAGACTGTTCTTGCTTTTTCCAATCAGCAGCCACGCTTTGCGCGTAAGTCTGCTTTTCCCGCAAGACCCTGTCCAGCTCTAATCCTACTACTTCAAGAAGCGCCGCTACTCGGTACAACGACCTTTGCACCGGTAACGGTACCCCGGCTTCGTCTTTATATTGCAGCTGATGAGATGCCGCAGCCCAACAATGCTGCGCGAGCGTGCGAACTTGAATTTCGGCTCTATAGGACACAAAATCATAGAAAGGCATCGCGTCCTTTTTTAATCGAACATCTAAGTGAACTGATCTGTATCCAAACACCTCTGGCTTGAGCTCCTCTCCCTTATTTGCTTGATGGATCAGGTCGAATTTGTCCTTTATGAGTTTGCAAGCTTGTTCAGCTTCATCTGAAAACAGGAATACGAGTCGTAAGCCAACAAAATCTCCGATTTTTCTCACATCATCGTCCAAATCTGCGGAGTGAGCATCAACGCTCCTTGTGATACTGATCCAATCCTTCGTCCGATGCTCGATCGGAGTCGCCAAGGGGAGAGCATGCCCCTCCATCAGGGCCGACAATGCCGCCGCCAAAGTCTCCCTGAATTTATCTGCATTTGGCTTGGCGTCAGTGAAGCTTTTCTTCAACTTGTTCAATATCATCGTCTCTCCCTGACCGGCAATGGGAGCCCTCAAGTCATCGGGCCGGCCATTACACGCAGCAATGTCTGAACGTCGAACGCCAGCAATCATAACTCAGACAAATACTATCAGCGGAAGCAAAAGAACTATCGCCTCAAGCCAGCCCCGCAATCGGTAAGTCTTTCGCCGCTACCTGTATTGACATCATCGTAGCGACACGCCACTAACGCAGGTGATATGTGGGCCACGGGGCGTTTTCACACGGGTGGCCGTCAGGCCCTCCGAAACGGCGATTCGCAAGCTCGCAAGGTTGTCGCTATCGGCGATAGACGCGCTGCCCAGGCAAGCTTTATCATCGCCTCCTTATGAAGAAACAGCTTTTATTCGCAGTCGTTCTGCTCTCTCTTCAACCGTTCAGCCCCTCAAGCTTCGCGCAACAAGACAAAGCAGTGATCTCGGTAGATGTTGCGCACCCAGGCCCCGCTATCTCCCCCCAGACCTATGGCATCTTTTTCGAGGACATCAATTTCGCTGCCGATGGCGGTCTCTACCCGGAGCTGGTCAAGAACCGCTCGTTTGAATTTAACGAACCGCTGACCGGCTGGCATGAGATTCTCGGATACAGCCCAGGCAAGGGACTCGATCCGCACAAAGGCGAACTCAGTATTCGTACCGACGCGCCGCTCAATACGACCAATCCGCATTATCTGAGAGCGCGCGTTTACGAAGCGGGCTACGGCTTCTACAACACCGGCTTTCGCGGCATGGGCGTTCAGAGCGGCGCGCAATATCGCTTTTCGGCGTATGTGCGGAGCGCCGGGGCAACGGCTATCCGGGCAACGCTGACGGACAGCAACGGGAATGATGTTGGGAGCGGCAAGCTTGAGGGATTCGATGGAGGCTGGAAGCAGTATGAGACTGTCATCCGGGCGTCAGCGACAAACGAGAAGGCTCAGCTCAACCTGTTTGTCGACGGCACGGGGTCGGTCGATCTGGATATGGTGTCGCTCTATCCGGTAGACACCTGGAAGGGACGCCCCAACGGCCTTCGTAAGGACCTCGTGCAGTTGCTGTATGACATGCATCCGGGATTTGTGCGTTTCCCTGGAGGGTGCATCGTTGAGGGCCGCCAGTTGTTGACGCGTTATCGCTGGAAGACCACCGTCGGCGACATCGCGGAACGTAAGACGATCATCAATCGCTGGAACGATGAGTTCGACCAAAGGCCGGCGCCGGACTACTTCCAGTCGTTTGGGCTGGGCTTCTATGAATACTTCCAGCTGGCCGAGGACATCGGAGCGCGACCGCTGCCCATCCTTAACTGTGGCATGGCTTGCCAGTTCAATACGAGCGAAACGGCCGCGCTCAACCAGCTCGATGAATACGTGCAGGACGCGCTCGACCTGATCGACTTTGCGAACGGGCCCGCCACATCTCCCTGGGGCAAGCTGCGCGCCCAGATGGGGCATCCCGAACCGTTTCATATGGAGATGCTCGGGATCGGTAACGAGCAATGGGGCCCGAAGTACGTCGAACGGTACAAGATTTTTGCGGCGGCCTTGAAGGCCAAACATCCCGAGATCAAGCTGGTGGTAGCGGCGGGGCCGTTTCCCTACGGCGAACCCTTCGACAGCATGTGGGCGACATGGCGGCAGCTCAACGCGGACATCGTGGACGAACACTACTACATGAGCCCTGAATGGTTCCTCGCCAATACGGGACGTTACGATCATTACGACAGAAATGGGCCTAAGGTGTTCGCGGGCGAATACGCTGCCCAAAGCGTGGCCTCGACCAGCCCAAACAATCACAATAACTGGCGGACGGCAATCGCGGAGGCCGCGTTCATGACCGGGCTCGAACGCAATGGCGATGTGGTGAAGATGGCATCCTACGCGCCGCTGCTGGCGCATGCCGACGCCTGGCAGTGGAAGCCCGACGCTATCTGGTTCGACAACCTGCGTTCGTTTGGCACCACCGATTATTACGTGCAGCGCGTCTTCGCAAGCAACGTTGGGACCCGGATCGTGCCGGTGACACCGCAGGCTGAAGATGGGCTTTACACCAGCGCAACTCTGGACGAGCGCTCTCACGAACTTATTGTGAAGGTCATCAACTATGCGCCCGCGGAGCGGCCGGCAGAGATTCGGTTGAACGGGATAACGCCATCAGGTCAGGCACAGGTCACGATGCTACAAAGTGCGAATTTAGATGCCGAGAACAGCTTTGATCATCCAACTGCGGTGGCTCCAGAGATGTCGGTTCTCGACGTGAAGTCGGCAATCATTCCTGTGCGGTTACATGCCTATTCGGTCACCGTGTACCGCTTTCCAGCCAAATAGCTAAAGTTAGCGATTGAGCCCGCTCTTTTCAAACCTGGCGCTAAGCGGACGACATTTCCGCACGTCCAACACACGACTGTCCGTAGGTCTCCCGGCGCATGACACGGCGAGTGGCAGCGACAGTTTTGAGTCTCTCTGGATTAGGATTGCGCCGAGGATTAGGATTGATATTAGATTTGGCATTAGGATTGATACCGGTCGTGCCGATATGTGCAACAGGGATGCAACACTTATGAATTGTTCGAATTTACTAGCTTGCAAGGACACAAACCACCCGATGGGAAATGAACCCCGCACCAAGCGGCAGGGTGGCTTCACGTTGATGGAATTGCTGATCGTGATCTCGATCATGTTGATCCTGATGCTGATCGCGATTCCTAATTTCACCCGCATCAAGGGCCAGGCGAACGAAACCTCGGCCATGAATTCGCTGAGCGCCATTTACAAGGCAGAAATTCAATATTCCAGCGATTACTCGGCACAGGGTTACGCCTGCAGCTTGAGCGCGCTCGGTGGCGTGGTGGGCAGTGGGCCACCTACTGCCCAGTCGGCACAATTGCTCGACAGCGCGCTGGCCTCGGGGCAGAAGAGCGGGTACACCTTTAACATCACGAATTGCACCAAGACGACTGTGAATAATCAGGACACGGTCACCAGCTATACGGCGACGGCCGTACCCCAGGCGGTTGGCAAGACAGGCACGCGCGGATTCTGCATCGATTCGTCGAACGAGATCAAGTTCGACCCCGCTGGTGGAACGAATTGCACCAAGCCGCTGCAATAGGCCCGGGTGGCTCACTGTTTTAGCTTGACCAGGATGTTGTCTCGGGCGCGGATTATTCTCAGGCTGCTGACGGTATTTTTCTGCGTCGTCAGGGCCGTTGCGGCGAATTCTGACACCGTGCCCCCGACGCCGACCGCAATCGCGGCGAGGGTCGACCACCACTACAACGCGCTTCACTCATTGAGAGTCAACTTCGTCCAGCAATATGATGGCATGGGCATGCATCGTCGCGAGTCGGGCACCCTGCTGTTAGCGAAGCCGGGCCGCATGCGATGGACATACGCCGAACCCGCCGGCAAGCTCTTCATACTCGACGGTCACAACGCGTACTTCTACGCACCCGGGCAGACCGAGGTGCAGCGCGTTCCTGCTAAGAAGTTAGACGACATGCGCTCGCCGCTGCGGTTCTTGCTCGGTCACACAGAGATCGCGCGCGAGCTTTCGAACCTGACGGTTTCGCCTCTGGTCCCGAACCAGACAGCAAACTCAGGCGCTGCCCCTCCCCAAGTCTTCGAACTCTCCGGCACACCTAAAGGCATGGAGCAGCGCGTCGCGTCGTTCCGCCTCACCGTGTCGGCGAGCGGAGCGATCCTCGGCATCCGTATCGAAGAGACCGATGGCGCGATTACTGACTTCACCCTCACCGGTGAGGAGCAAAATGTGCCGACCACCAGCGGTGACTTTGTTTTCAAGGCCCCGCCGGGTACCAGCATCGTTACTGGCCTTCCTCCCATTTGACGCCCGCTCCCTCGATAATTTATGCGCAGGGTTGGGCAGATGGCCAGCCAACCCTCAGAAGAGGACGGCATGAAGAAGAGGACGAAAAAGGCCCCGGCAGAAGACGCCTCAAAACTCGATCGGCTCGCGCTAGCGATCACGGAACG
>DASWUZ010000307.1:0-4931 GCA_036401395.1 Acidisarcina sp. | reverse complement strand
CCGGGCCTTTCGCATTCTGCCGGCCTATATTGCCGTCATCGTAGCTTGCGGGCTGCTGTTTTCGTTCCGGGCCTTTACTCCATGGCCTTCCTATGTCTTCTTTGGCATGAACATGAACGGCTTGTTCTGGCATAGCGTGGGAATTCCGCTTCCGCTTTGGTCGCTGGCCGTCGAAGAACAGTTTTACCTGGTCTGGCCAATCATTATCTTGTTCACTTCTGAGAAGGTACTGCTGCGTGTAGCAATTGCAGTGGTCTTCGTTGAGCCGTTCTTGCGGGCCTTGTCCGCGCCCCTTTTTCACAATGTGCTTTACATCTATAACCTCACTCCGTTTCGCGCCGACCTGTTATGCGCCGGCGCGGCACTGGCGATCGTCTGGAAAGACCGCTCTCCGCGGTTTGAATTACTCTGCCGCGAGCGCGCCTGGATGGGCGTTGTCGCAGGATTCGGATTACTGGCACTCTTGCAGGTTTGGCCGGTATTCCGGCTATCGAGTAATACACGCAGCTCCAACGGAGTCATTTACTCGTTATCAGTGGCAGGCTCTGTATCTCTGCTTGCATGGAGCCTGGCTGACCGGGGATGGTTGCTTCGCTTCCTCACCTGGCCACCCATGCGATATGTAGGTCGAATCAGCTACACGATGTACCTTGTCGGATCCATGATAAAGGTACTCTTTATGAGGCATTTTCACTCACCATTACTTATTTTGGTGCTGGACATCTCCGCAACAATTTTATGGGCATCAGTTTCGTGGTTCTTACTTGAGCGCCCAATACTGAATCTTGCCGCTCGCCGGACGACGATGTATAGCCGCGGACTGGTCGAGCATAGGCCCGCTGGGTGAATACTATCCTCACCTGAGACCAGTATTTCCGGCGATCACATTTAGACTGGCGACACCTAGCACCGGAATATGTTTTAGTTGAGCTACAACTTTTTTCCTTTATAAGAAGGGACAATAATCTGAAATCTATATCTACTTTTGAGCGGTCCAAGCATAAGATGGGCATCCCCATGCCACCCGTCCGTCACTTTTATCGCATCGGAGCCGCCCCCCATGTTGTCGGCGTGCTAGACCCGTGTTACTCATCCAGTCATGTAATTTATGGCATTGATGGGGTTAAATACATCCATCAGACACTTAAGAGCGCCCCCTTTGGAAAGATGGAAGGAGAAAGGACCTTCTTTAAGTTCACTCCTTTTATTCTGGACGCGGCCGTAGACCTGGTACACACATGGAATGCTATTCCGTTCAATAAGAATTTCGTAGTTTCGTTCGAACTGGAAATTCCCCGGTACTTCCCGCGGCCAACCCCCCGGCAAGCTCGCATCGCCATGAGACTTCTACAAAGCGCACGATGCAAGAAAATACTCGCTCTCAGTGAATTCGCATTTCGCAGCGGCGCAAAACGAATGAAGCACTACGGGTTCCCGGAGCTTGTCGATAAGATGCAGGTGTTTCGTGGTGCTGTTCGTGACCCGCTGCTGCTTGGGGATTTGCCTCCACGGCCGGGGGGTGAAGTATTTAGCGACGAGCCGCTGACTGCTGTTCTTATAGGAAGCTCATTATTTCGGAAAGGTGCAATGTACTCTATCCTGGCATTCGAGAAATTGCGTAAGGCCGGCTTGAATGTTCGTTTGACGCTGATAGGTGATTTTGAAGAAATTACCTATCCCTTCGGGGAATTCAGCCCTAAGGCGGCTGAATGGACGGCCCGGGCTAAAAGTCACGAATGGATTGAGTTTAAGGGACCAATTCCAAACCGCGAGGTATTCAAGGAGTTACGAAAGCATCATATTTGTTTGTACCCGAGTCTGGACGAGAGCCTTGGCTGGCTGGTGATCGAGGCGCAAATGTTAGGTGTGCCAGTCTGCGGTAACAGAGTCTGCGCTTTTCCTGAGTTAGTCGAGCATATGCATACCGGGTGGCTCACCGAGTTGCCGGTAGCGGAGTCGGAGCGATGGGAAGGCATAGACGCACCCAGGGATGTATTAAGAGAGGCTATCCCGCGAGCTGAGGCGCTGGTGACGCAAGGGATCATGGACTGCGTCACGTTGCTCTACAATAATCCTGGTCTAATTGTGCAGTGGGGCGCTGCAGCCAGGGAAAGGGCAATCTCGATGTACGGCGAGGAGAAGGCTGCAGAGCAGTTGGATGCCATTTATGATGAGGCTCTTGGCCGCTAATTAATGGGGTCCAGGCTTCTAGTGCACTTAGCGCCAGGGTCTACTCCTGGATGGGCCCGGATGGCGAAATCGGCAGACGCAGCGGACTTAAAATCCGCAGACCCGAAACGGTCGTGGGGGTTCAAGTCCCCCTCCGGGCACCAGATTTGAGTTACACCGAAAGAACCCAAGCACAACTGAACTACTACAAGAATGTTGGCGCTACTTCGAGTGCCACTCCCATTTTCCCAGGATCAGCAAAGAGACAATTAATACAACAAAACTAAAGGTGGCGCTATCGTGAAAGCGGCCTCTCTCGTAGTGCAATGGCGCAGTCATCAAGGGTTGTTACAAAATATATCGCGAGAGGTCTTGGTCCTTCACGATCGACGCTACCATTGACCGCACATACTCGGGGCCGATGAGGACTACTGTTTCGGTGCCGCTGGAGGTCTCGCGGTCGCTTACTGGGAGGGGGACGGTGGCGCCGTTTTCGGTGGCGGAGGCCGCGAGGTCGATGGTGGTGCTGCCTTCACTCTTGCGGACCTTGCCGAGGTCGGGCGCGAGGAAGCTGATCTCGTCGAGGACGCGCTCCATGATGGTGTGCAGGCGGCGCGCGCCGATGTTTTCGGTGGTCTCGTTGACGCGGAAGGCGAACTGCGCCATCTCGGCTACGGCTTCGGGGGTGAATTCAAGTTTGAGGCCCTCGGTCTCGAGCAGCGCGGTGTATTGCTTGGTCAATGATGACTTGGGCTCGGTGAGGATGCGAACGAAGTCTTCAACAGTGAGCGACTGCAGCTCGACTCGGATGGGGAAGCGGCCCTGAAGCTCGGGGATGAGGTCGCTGGGCTTTGAAACGTGGAACGCGCCGGCAGCGATGAAGAGGATGTGGTCGGTGCGGACCATGCCGTACTTGGTGTTGACGGTGGTGCCCTCGACGATGGGTAGAATGTCGCGCTGCACTCCTTCGCGAGAGATGTCGGGGCCGTGGCCGCCTTCGCGCCCGGCGATCTTGTCGATTTCGTCGAGAAAGACGATGCCGGAGTTTTCGACGCGGTCAACGGCGATGCGGGTGACCTGGTCCATGTCGATGAGGCGCGTTTCTTCTTCCTGAACGAGGTATTCGAAGGCCTCGGCGACTTTGGTCTTGCGCTTCTTGGTACGGTTGCCGAAAAGGGTCGGGAGGACGTCTTTGAGGTTAATGTCCATCTCTTCCATGCCCTGGTTGGAGATAATTTCAAACGACGGCCCGCTGCGCTCGCGGACATCGATCTCAACCATGCGTTCGTCGAGCTTGCCCTCGCGGAACTGCTGCCGAAGTTTCTCGCGGGTTCGCTGGTGCGATTCGTTGCTGGCGGGTGGAAGGGTGAGGGTGTTGCCCTCGTCGGCGGCGACAGCGGCGGCCGTGACGGGCGGGGTTGATGGGGGCACGGCAGAGGAGTGGGCGCTGGGCGGAGGAAGCAACAGGTCGAGGAGGCGCTCTTCAGCGTTGAGTTCGGCCTTGTCTTCTACTTCTTCGAGCTTCTCTTCGCGCACCATTTCGATGGAGATTTCGACCAGGTCGCGAACGATGGATTCGACGTCGCGGCCTACGTAGCCGACCTCGGTGAATTTTGAGGCCTCGACTTTTAAGAAAGGTGAATTCGTCAGCTTCGCCAGCCGCCGTGCAATCTCCGTCTTGCCCACACCTGTGGGCCCGATCATGATGATGTTTTTCGGCATGATCTCTTCGGCGATTTCGGGCGGGAGTTTCTGGCGGCGCATGCGATTGCGCAGGGCGATGGCGACGGCGCGCTTGGCGGCTTTTTGGCCGACTACGTATTTGTCGAGCTCGGCGACGATTTCGCGGGGGGTCAGGTCTTCGAGTTCGAGTTCCTGGTCTTCGGCGGTTCCTGGTAAATAAATGGCCATAATGCCTGCTCCTTACGGGCGGCGCTTGGTGCTTCGGTGCTAAGTGGTTTGCGGGGCGGGCTGGGTTGCTGGTGCTGGGGCCGGGGCTTGCGCCACGTGAAGTTCTTCTATGGTGATTTGGTCGTTGGTGTAGATGCAGATCTGGCCGGCGATCTTGAGGGACTTTTCGGCGATGGCGCGGGCGGGCAGGTCGGTATTTTCGACGAGTGCGCGGGCGGAGGCGAGGGCATAGGAGCCGCCGCTGCCGATGGCCGCAATGCCTTCGTCGGGCTCAATGACGTCCCCTGATCCGCTGATGAGGAAGGTCTGGGTGAGGTCGGCGACGACGAGCAGAGCTTCCAGATTGCGGAGCATCTTGTCGGTGCGCCAGTCCTTGGCTAGTTCGACGGCGGAGCGGCCGAGGTTGCCGGCGTATTGTTCGAGTTTCGATTCGAAGCGGCTGAAGAGGGAGAATGCATCGGCGGTCGAGCCTGCGAATCCGGCAAGGATCTTGTCCTGGTAGAGTCGGCGAATCTTGCGCGCGGAGTGCTTGATGACGCTGTCGCCGAGGGTGACCTGTCCGTCGGCGGCCATGACGACGCTGTCGTTGCGGCGCACGCAGAGCACGGTGGTGGAGCGGATGCGTGGCGTTCGGGGTTCAGTTTGCGATTTAGAGGATTGCAGGACGCCGGTCGCGGCGCGGTTAGAAGACGTACGTATAGACATGCTCTCTATAGTCTATCGCAGCCTGCTCGGGCGGGCCTTCCCGGCGGATGCCTGGGGTCGCGGCGAGACGACTGGGGTGGAATTAGGACGATACGAAGCGCCGTTTATCAATCGCTTAACGAGGGCTCGGGTATCCTGCATCTACG
>DASWUZ010000306.1:0-2226 GCA_036401395.1 Acidisarcina sp. | reverse complement strand
CTCCTATCCGCACTGCTGGCGCTGCCACAACCCGGTGATCTATCGCGCTACGGAGCAGTGGTTTATTGGCATGGAAACGCCGATGCTGAACCCGGGCCGGGACCTTGGGCCTGCGGAGATCAGTTTCCGGCAGCGAGCGCTTGACGAGATCGCCAAGGTGAAATGGGACCCCAAGTGGGGCGCGGACCGCATCTCGAACATGATTGCTACGCGGCCCGACTGGTGCATCTCGCGGCAGAGGATCTGGGGCGTGCCGATTGCTGTCTTTCTGTGTGAGAAATGCCATACGCCGCTTAACGACTCGGCGGTTAACCAGAGCATCGTCGAGCTGTTTCACAGAAAAGGCGCGGACGCATGGTACACGCACGATGCCGCTTCCCTGCTGAATCTGGCGAAGCCGGGCCGGATCGCCTGTGCGAGCTGCGGGGCCAGTGAATTTCGTAAGGAAATGGACATCGTTGATGTGTGGTTCGAGTCGGGGGCGAGCTGGCATGCGGTGCTTGAGGCCGAGCCCGGGCTTGCCTTCCCTGCTGATCTCTATACGGAGGGCGGAGATCAGCATCGGGGATGGTTCCACTCCTCGCTGCTGACTTCGGTTGCGCTGCGAGGTACTGCTCCGTATCGTATGGTCGCGACCTCGGGCTGGACGCTCGACGAAACGGGACGACCGCTATCGAAGTCGCTTGGGAATGGGGTTGACCCGGTTGATGTTGCCAAGCGGCTTGGCGGCGAGGTGGTGCGGCTATGGGTGGCCTCGGTCGACTTTCGCGAAGACGTCGCTGCGAGCGAAAACCTTATGCAGCGCGTGGCGGACAACTACCGCAAACTACGGAATACGTTCAGATATCTGTTAGGAAATTTGCACGGTTTCGACCCTGCCGACGCTGTGCCTTATGAGAAGCTGCTGCCGCTGGACCAGTACATGCTGGCGCGGACGCGCGAGCTGACGGAGAAGGTGCTGCGCTGGTACGAGGAGTTTGAGTTCCACCGGGTTTATATGGCGGTGAACGAATTCTGCGTTGTGGACCTGAGCGCGCTTTACCTCGACGTTTTGAAGGACCGGATGTATACGTTTGCGCCCACCAGCGCGGAGCGTTTGTCGGCACAGACAGTGATGTGGCGCGTTACGGAGACACTGGTTCGGTTGCTTGCGCCGATTCTGAGCTTCACTGCCGAAGAGATCTGGAGCTACCTGCCGCCCGTCCACGGCCGCGAAGAAAGCGTGCACCTCGCCTTGTTTCCGAGCCTGGGCGAGCTCGCTCCTGGATCCTTCAAACAAACTATCGACGAGTGGGGCTATCTATTTGATCTCCGGCAAAATGTATTAAAGACACTCGAAGACGCGAGACAGGAGAAACGCATCGGCAAAGGTCTTGAAGCCAAGGTCGAAATAGGTCTTCCGTTTGCTTCACAGGAAGTTGCCGAGCGGTACGCGGCGAGCCTAAAGGAGTTTTTTAATGTTTCGCAGGTCAGTCTCACCTATGGAGAGGGATCGGGTGTCTCTAGTGTGCCTGCTGAAGGTGATAAATGTGACCGCTGCTGGAACTTCATGCCTGACGTGTCTGCCTATGGCGTGTGGCCCAATGTGTGCGGTCGATGCCGACATGCGCTGGGCGAGATGGGCATTGCTCCGCCCGAGGGGGTGCTGGTATGACCATTCTGAAACCCGCCGCCACCTTTCCTACTAAGCAGCTCGACTGGCGCGGCTGGCTGTTCGCCTTTGCCGCCCTTATTGTTGCGGTCGACCGCCTTACGAAGGTATGGGTGAGCCGCCACGTGGCAACGGACGACGCGATCACGGTCATACCGCGGGTCTTCCGAATTACCCATGTGCTCAACCCCGGGGCGGCTTTCAGCCTCTTTAATGACTCGCCTTCGCCGGGCCGGATACGCGTCATGCTGATCGCGTTTTCGGTGATTGCGGCGGTGGCAGTATTCGTCGCGCTGATCAAGATGGGGCGGCGGATTACGCCCACGACGATGGCGCTTGCGTGCATTCTGGCCGGGGCTCTGGGGAATGTCTACGACCGCGTCAAGTTCGGCACGGTCATCGACTTCCTGGAAGTGCATATTTTCAGCTACCATTGGCCCGACTTCAATGTGGCCGACTCGGCCATTGTTATTGGGGGCATTCTCCTGTTGCTGGACGCCTTCCGAAGCCAAGCGCCTGAGGCAAGTGCCCCGGCTGCTCTAGGTCCGCAAGGCTCGAGTGCAGACGAATTGGAC
>DASWUZ010000305.1:0-5601 GCA_036401395.1 Acidisarcina sp. | reverse complement strand
TCCCCTTTTGGCCCTGATGGTCTCCGACGTGTTGCCGAGCCAGCCCATCCTGCATTGGATCGGGCCCCGCACTCTCTCATGGCTACAGTTCGCGCTGGCAACGCCGGTAGTGCTTTGGGGTGGAGCGCCGTTCTTCGAGCGCGGCTGGAACTCAATCGTTCATCGCACCTTGAACATGTTCACCCTGATCGCAATCGGCACGGGCGCGGCCTACGCCTACAGCGTCGTCGGTGTTCTCGCTCCAAGATTATTTCCGGCGTCCTTTCGTGATGCGAGTGGCTCGCTAGGCTTGTACTTCGAACCGGCGGCGGTGATTACGGTGCTTGTGCTGTTGGGGCAGGTGCTGGAGTTGCGAGCACGCAGCCAAACGAGTAGCGCGATCAAGGCGTTGCTGGGCCTGGCCCCGAAGACGGCGCGGAGGGTCGCCGCCGATGGAACTGAATCAGACGTACCGCTGAGCGAGATTCAGGTCGGCGATCGGGTGCGCGTGCGGCCCGGCGAAAAGGTCCCGATCGACGGTGTGGTGCTCGAGGGCCGCAGCTCGGTCGATGAGGCGATGGTGACGGGCGAACCGATTCCGGTCGAAAAAGTTGCCGACGCCAAAGTCACTGGTGGCACGATCAACGGCACGGGCAGCTTCCTGATGGAGGCCGAGAAAATAGGCGCGGACACGCTGCTGGCGCGGATCGTGCAGATGGTCAGCCAGGCCCAGCGCACGCGTGCGCCTATACAGCGGCTGGCCGATGTTGTGTCCTCCTACTTTGTGCCGGCGGTGCTGATCGCCTCTGCAATCACCTTTGTAACCTGGAGTCTGTATGGCCCTCAGCCACGTTTCGCTCATGCGCTGATCAATGCGGTAGCGGTGCTGATTATCGCGTGCCCCTGCGCGCTGGGGCTGGCTACTCCGATGGCAATAATGGTCGGGACTGGGCGTGGCGCGAGCGCGGGGATTTTGATTCGCAACGCCGAGGCGCTTGAGCTGTTTGAAAAAGTAAATACGCTGGTGGTCGACAAAACCGGCACGTTGACCGAGGGCAAACCCCGCTTGACCACTGTGGTTGCTGCACAGGGATTCGACGAAGCCGCACTGCTGCAGCTCGTCGCAAGTCTCGAGCAGGCAAGTGAACATCCGCTGGCAGCGGCGATTATTGCCGGGGCGAAGGAGCGAAAAATTGAGCTGGTTCCGGTCGCGGACTTCGACTCGATCACCGGCAAAGGCGTAGTGGGAACTGTCTCCGGAGCCGCCGGGCCGAAGAAGATCAGCATTGGAAGCGCGGCGTTGATGCAGGACCAGGGTGCTTCGCCAGAGATACTCGCAGATCGCGCCGAGGCGCTCCGCAAGGAAGGACAAACCGTGATGTTTGTTGCCTCGGACTATCGATTGGCTGGGCTGATTGCCGTCGCCGATCCGGTCAAAGAGTCGACTGCCGAAGCCATCGCGGAGCTGAAGAAGGAAGGCATCAAGGTAATCATGGTCACCGGCGATAACAAGACCACGGCCGCTGCTGTCGCTGGAAAGCTGGGGATTGATTTCGAGGCGGATGTGCTGCCAGACAAAAAGGCAGAAGTCGTCAAGGACTTGCAGGCGAAAGGCGCGGTCGTGGCGATGGCGGGTGATGGCGTCAACGATGCGCCAGCGCTCGCACAGGCACAGGTGGGAATCGCCATGGGCACGGGGACCGATGTCGCGATGGAAACGGGAGGGATTACCCTAGTTAAAGGTGACCTGCGCGGCATCGTGAAAGCTCGTCGACTCAGTCAGAAAACGATGAGCAACATCCGGCAAAACTTGTTCTTCGCATTTTTCTATAACGCCATCGGAGTACCCCTGGCTGCCGGAGTTTTATATCCCGCGTTCCACGTCCTGCTCAACCCAATGATCGCGGCCGGGGCCATGAGCTTGAGTTCGGTGTCTGTAATTGCCAACTCGCTGCGCCTTCGAAACGTAAAGATGTAGCGCCCCTTGTTCTCAAGCGCCGGACGCTCCATATCAGAGCCACGTACACCGCGTCACGAAGAACGGCACTCCCGCATATACTTACGCTTACACCGATCCTCTTTGGAGCCGTAAACGATGCCTGGAGTTCGATCAGCCGCCGGACTTAGCCTTTTCACCCTCTGTGGCATCAACCTCATCCTCTGTGCAGCGCCCTCGACGGTCGCCCAGCAACCATCCCCATCAATGCATACGCCTGGGGAGTTCACTGACCTCAAGTGGCGGATGATTGGGCCCTTTCGCGGCGGCCGAACCCGCGCAGCTTGCGGTGTAGCCGACCAGCGGAACGTCTTCTATATCGGAGCGGGCGACGGCGGGGTGTGGAAGAGCACAGATTACGGACGGATTTGGAATCCAGTGTTCGACGAGCAGCCGAGCCAATCCATTGGCGCGATAGCGGTCGCCCCGAGCGACAGCGCCATCGTCTATGTCGCGAGCGGCGAAGGCTTGCGGCGGCCCGATCTGTCAGTCGGCGATGGCATCTATCGTTCGACCGACGCGGGTAAGACCTGGACCCATCTTGGTCTGCGCGACGGCCAGCAGATCGCCGCTTTGGCGGTCGATCCTCACGACGCGAATCGTGTTTTCGCCGCCGTGCTCGGGCACCCATATGGGCCGGACGAAGAGCGCGGTATTTACAGGTCCACCGACGGCGGCACATCGTGGAAAAAGGTCCTGTCCAAAGACGCTAAAACTGGCGGCTCTGATGTGGAGATCGATCCGCGAAACCCTGCCACCATCTACGCGTCGATGTGGGAGTCGCGCCTTGGCCCCTGGGAAGATGGCAACAGCTACGAGGGGACCGGCGGCGGCCTATTCAAATCGACGGACGGCGGCGACACCTGGAAACAGCTCAAGTCCGGACTGCCGACTGACATGACGCAAATCAACGTGGCCGTCGCGCCGAGCATGACGACCCGCCTCTACGCGACGGTCGCGACCATGACGCCCAATGAATATGCGACGGGAGTCGGCGTAGGCTTTTATCGCTCCGACGATAGCGGCGAACATTGGGTCAAGATCACCGACGACCCCCGCCCGGCAATGAAAATCGGCGGCGGCGACCTGGCCATCACGCGCGTCGATCCGCTCAACGCCGACGTGGTCTACAGCACCAGCATCGTGACAGTGCGCTCTACCGATGGGGGCAAAACCTGGACAAGCCTGCGCGGCGCGCCAGGCGGTGACGACTATCAGAATATGTGGATCAACCCGAAAGATCCGCGAATCATTTTGCTGGTCAGCGACCAGGGGGCGATCGTTAGCGTGAACGGCGGCGACACCTGGGGATCCTGGTACAACCAACCCACCGCGCAGCTTTACCACGTCGCGGTGACGCACTCCTTCCCGTACAAAGCGTGCGCAGGGCAGCAGGAGAGCGGCTCCCTTTGCATATCAAGCCGTGGCAATGATGGCGAGATCACGTTTCGCGATTGGCATCCAGCCGGCATCATCGAATATGGATACGCCGCGCCAGATCCGCTGCATCCCGAGATCGTCTATGGCGCCGGCCGCAACCAAGTTTCGCGCTACGACATGGCAACCGGGCAGGTGCAAGACGTCTCGCCGATCCCGCTCAAGGGGGACTATATCGCCGATCGGACCGAGCCGGTGATGTTTTCGCCGGTCAATCCGCACCTGATGTATTACGCGACTAATGTACTGTTCGCGACCGAGGACGGGGGCAGGTCGTGGAAGACGATCAGCCCTGATCTTGCCTGGGAGCAGACGGGCAAGCCCGATTCGCTGCTAGACCTGCCTGCGAAAGATCAAGTGAAGCTTCGGGGCGCTATTTATTCGCTAGCCGCCTCTTACCAGACCACGAAAACGCTCTGGGCCGGTACCGATGACGGCTTCATCTGGACGACCCGCGACGGCGGTGCAAACTGGCAGAACATTACACCGCCCGCACTCACCCCTTGGAGCAAAGTATCCCAGTTGAGCGCTTCTCACTTCGACGACATGACAGCCTACGCATCGGTGAGCCGCTTCCGCATTGACGATCAGCGCCCATATATCTATCGGACCCACGATGGCGGCCATAGCTGGCAGCCCATCGTTGCGGGCCTGCCCGACAACGCACCCGTGAACACAGTCCGCGAAGATCCCGTTCGCAAGGGCATGCTCTACGCCGGCACCGAGACAGGCGTGTACCTATCACTGGACGATGGCGATCACTGGGAGTCGCTGCAGCAGAACCTGCCGCACACTTCCATGCGCGATCTGGCGGTAGAGGGCAACGATCTCATCGTCGCGACGCACGGGCGTTCTTTCTGGATTCTCGATGACATCAGCGCCCTGCGCCAGATGAGCTCCGGCCAGATGGCTTCGCGAACGAATGGGGCATACCTTTTCAAGCCGGGCGATGCGGTCCGCATTCAGCGCAGCACCAACACCGACACGCCGCTGCCCAGCGACGAACCCGCGGGACAAAATCCGCCCGACGGAGCAGTCCTCGATTATTACCTGCCACAAACGAGCCAAGGCCCCGTGACCATCGAGGTGCTCGATTCCAAGGGAGCGACGGTGCGCCGCTATTCGAGCACCGACGCGCCCGAGACCACGCAGGCCGAGTTGGAAAGGCAATTGATTCCACTCTACTGGATTCGCACGCCGCGAACGTTGTCGGCCAAGCCCGGAATGCATCGCTGGGTCTGGGACCTTCGCTACGCACCGCCAGCAGCCGCCCATCGTGACTATCCGATCTCGGCCGTGCCCCACGAAACGCCGACCCTCCCGTTGGGCCGTATGGTGGTACCGGGAACTTACGAAGTACGCATCACGTTTAACGGTAATAGCATGAGTGCTCCATTAACGGTAACGATGGATCCACGGGTTGCGGCGACCAGCGCTGACTTGCAGGCACAATCGACACTGGAGTCGCAGCTGGCCTCGCTGATGGACAGCAGCGCTCCGGCAGTGATGGAAGCCCACGCTGTCCGCGAGCAGATCGCGAAGATAGTCGCCGCCAAGGTGGAACCCGTGCTGGCGGACTCATTGAAAAAGCTGGATCAGAGCCTGGATCAGTTATTGAAAGGGACACCCACCTCTCCGTCTGCAGAGGCGAAAGGAGCGTCGAGCGCATCCCCGCCGGCTAGTACGGGCAAAGTTAACGCTGAACCCGGCATGGATGCGCTGTCTGATAGCGTGGGCACTCTCTATGGCCAACTGGACCAGACGGACGCCGCTCCAACAGTCGCTCAGAGCGCTGCCGTTAACCATCTCAGAGACAACCTGCGCACGGCGCTGGCCAAATGGGAACAGATTAAGACCGGTGCGCTACCGGAAGTTAATCGGATGCTGCGGAAGAACAAGCGTCCAGAATTGAGCCTGACGATGAAGCCGGACAGCATTCCGCAGAGCGGCGACAAGGACTAGCACCAGGCAGTTTTAGTCAAGACGGGGTGGGCGCTCATTAGTGGCGTGCCATACTATCTCTTCTGGATTCGCCTGCCAGCAAATGCGAATAATAAGCAACGAAGCGCCGGAGAATTTATGCTTCTTAGCATGAAGAAGACCCAGACCAAATTTACGATCCTGGTGGTTGGGAGCGTACTCGCGGCCGGAACTGCGATGGCTCAGCAGGTTTGCGGCAACCTTTCGGG
>DASWUZ010000304.1:0-2426 GCA_036401395.1 Acidisarcina sp. | reverse complement strand
CATGTTTGATTGGGCTTGGAGCGGAGACACAACCAAGGACCAGGTCCCCAGGCTGCAAAGTAGAAGCATTATTGAAGCGACTTCGATGCACCCAGGCTTAGCGCAACGCAGGTTCCGTGGGCGGCTGCTGATATTTCGTGTCATTCTCATCAGGTGTGAAAGTAACTCACAATGGAGGGCCTGTGTTCGTCCAACGCAACCAATTGACCTTTCGAGGCACCGTGTACCTGCTAATCATCGCATGCGGATCAGCAGTGGCAGCCGCGCAGGCTACGAGCGCCCCACCTCCGGTTACGTTTACTGCGGAGCAAGACCACCAGAACATGATGGACCAGCTTGGCATCAAGCGGCTGCGGGAGGGCCCGAGCGGCGATGAAAAAGCCCCGAATCACGCCAACTACGATGAAACGCTGGCTAATCCTTACCCGAATTTGCCTGATCCCTTGACACTGAAGGATGGGCGGAAAGTAACAACACCGGAGATGTGGTGGAAGCAGCGGCGACCGGAGATCGTCGAAGACATGGAGCGCGAGGTTTACGGGCGGCTGCCGAGAAAGCTGCCCACTGTGACCTGGACGGTGGTAGTTACGGATAAGGAATGGGTCGGCTTTACCCCGGTGATTGCTAAGAAGCTGAACGGCCACGTCGATAACTCCGCTTACCCGCTGATCGATGTGAACATCGCAATGACGTTGGTAGTCCCGGCCAATGCAAAGGGGCCTGTTCCGGTGCTGATGATGTTCAGCCGCAGTGCGCTCCCTGCGCCGGCGCAACCCCCGCAGGAAGATCTGGACAGGATCACCACAGCCTTGAAAGCGCTGCTTGCAAAGCAAGATCCGACGTTGACCTCCATCTTCGAGCAGTACCCCGCGTACACGCCAGCCGCCTCTGTTCCATTCGCCGGGTTCGGGCCTCCTGTTCCCGGCGGCCCTTCGCCGACCCAGCAGATCATCGCTGCCGGGTGGGGTTACGCTCTCATCGATCCAGCCAGCATCCAGGCAGACAACGGCGCCGGCCTCACGAAGGGAATCATCGGCCTGGTGAACAAGGGACAGCCCCGCAAGCCGGAAGACTGGGGAGCGCTGCGGGCGTGGTCGTGGGGTGCGGCACGCGGGCTCGACTACCTTGAGACCGACCCTGCTGTCGATTCGAAACACGTTGGCATCGAGGGAGTTTCGCGCTACGGCAAGGCCGCGCTCGTAACGCTGGCGTTTGAACCGCGCTTCGCCATGGGCCTGATCGGCTCGTCGGGCGAGGGTGGCGCCAAGTTGAACCGGCGCAACTTCGGCGAGGCAGTCGAGTCGCTCACCGGCGGTGAGTATTACTGGATGGCTGGCAACTTCATGAAGTACGGTGCCGCCGAGGCGACGTTTGGAAGCAAAACCGCAAACGACCTTCCAGTGGACGCTCATGAACTCATTGCGTTGTGTGCGCCGCGCCTTACCTTCATCAGCTATGGTATGCCAGAGGCCGGCGACGCGAAGTGGCTAGACCAACAAGGAAGCTACATGGCGACCGTGGCGGCCGGTTCGGTTTTTCGCCTGCTCGGAGCGAAGGACCTTGGAGCAGGCGACGATTACCGCACGGCTAAGATGCCTCCGGTAAACACCGGCCTGCTCGATGGCGAGCTGGCATGGCGTCAGCACGATGGCGGGCACACCGATGCTCCAAATGTGAAGTACTTCCTTATGTGGGCGGAACGGTTCCTGCCCTCGACTCGGGAGCATGGGTGAACCGTTCATTGAGGGCAAAGGGCGATGGTGACGTATTCGTCTCCATCGCAACTGGTGCATCGGCACCGTGGCTTGAGGTTCATGAAGTGCGGAGAAAGGATAACTGGTTGCCCCCCAGGGATTCGAACCCCGATACTCTGCTCCAGAGGCAGATGTCCTACCATTGAACGAGGGGGCAATGGATAATGGCCGGGCGCGGCACGAAGCGGCCTGCGAACCATCACTTTCAATGATAAGTGACCGCTTAACTTCGGTCAATCAATGGTCGTGGCAACGCCCAGTCCAATGAGCCGGTTACTGTCGTGCGATTGTAAATTCAGACTAAGTGTCGTAAACGATACCGTCGATCTCCACCTTTGAGCACCAGAAACAATGACGAATGTCTTTGCCGGGGACAAGTTCTGCCAGGTCTAACCGGCGCCAGCGGTGGATCCCAATCCGGCAGAGTTGGCCGAGCACAATACTGGACTCATGTTCCCGGTGCGGCCACAGCTTTGCTATTTGTTTCGCCGGGCCGGAGTCGGGCGACCCTTCGCGCGAGGTTTTCATGCAGCCATGCTTTCAGCTCTGTAGCGGAATCGCAACAGTTGGCCGACGGTGGAGAGAGGCGCGTTGATTCGTCTCTGCGCTTTTCAGATCGGTCTTCACGTGAAAACAGGGATTGTTGGCCGACGCCTTTAGCTCGGCACGTTA
>DASWUZ010000303.1:0-3814 GCA_036401395.1 Acidisarcina sp. | reverse complement strand
GGTGTGCCTCCCGCAGACGTATGCATCATCGGCGGCGGCATTGTGGGCACGAACGCTGCCAAGGTCGCGCTCGGCATGGGCGCGAAGGTGACCATGGTCGATCTCAACCTTAACCGCCTCCGCGAAATCGACGACATCTTTGGCGGTCGCATTTACACTCTCGCCTCGAACTCCTACAACGTTGCACGGGCAGTCCAGCAGGCCGACCTCGTTATTGGAGGCGTCTTGATCCCCGGCGCGGCCGCCCCCAAGATCGTGACTCGCGACATGGTCATGAAGATGAAGAAGGGTGCAGTCATCGTCGACGTTGCCATCGATCAGGGTGGATGCATTGAAACCGCGCGCCCCACCACGCATAGCGACCCTTCCTACGTGGTTAACGGAGTGGTCCACTACTGCGTCACCAACATGCCCGCTGCAGTTCCCTACACCTCGACACTCGCGCTCACTAATGCCACTTTCCCCTACGTCATGCGCATCGCGCAGCACGGAGCTCAGGAGGCCATCAAGCGTGACGAGGCCGTCTGTGAAGGCGTGAACACCTACCTCGGGACTCTGACGTACAAGGCCGTCGCAACTTCGCAGGGCAAGGAATGGCGTCCGGTGCGAGAGCTTTTGACCTAGCCTTCAAAAAATGGCTCTCAGACTCAAATTTGAGCGCACATAAAGGTGCTGGTTGGGCCGTGATGGATCATTCCACCCTCGCATCATGCGTGAGCCTAAATGTCAGCATCGTCTCAGCTGGCAGGACCAGATCGTGATTTCCGGTCATAGCTCCCCCCGCTGTCCCGGCTCCGGCTCCGGCGAGCCCGCCGATCAGCGCGCCCTTGCCACCGCCCGCCAGGCCTCCGATGATCGCACCGAGGCCAGCCCCGCCGCCGGCAAACTCCGCCGAACGCTTGCCCTTGCCCTTCTCAACCCGCTCCACACTGCTTGTCGAGACGAGATACGAACGCCCACCAGACCGCACTCGATCAAGCCGAATGGAGAGAACTGCGCCGCCTTTGATGTGTCCCTCCCCCTTGGCGTCGATTACAGTTCCCGAGGCGGTTGCGCCGCGCTGGATGACCGTCTCCCCACCCACGATCACCGGAGACTCCACTGTGGCCGTAAAAGTGTCTCCCGGCTGGTTGTGGTTCGAGCTAATGGTCTGGTCAAGACGAACGCGCAGGGCCGTCCCCGCAGGGATCACCAGCACGCGAGGAGGCGGAGGCATGGCTTCTACCCTTGCCTGGTTTGCTGATGTTGATGGATACCCTGATGTTGCCGGGTTCGAAGAACCATTTTGCGGCGTGGCCGGGCCAGCCGTCGTTCCCGGCTCTGTAGCGCCGGCCGGTTGTGCTGACTGCTGGGCAGGATACTGCGACGGTGCCGGCGCGGGTGAGGCTGTTCCTGTCTGCGCTGGTGAGGAAGGCTGAGTGGATGGTGCGCTCTTACAGCCGCTGGCAAGGGCCACGGCGACGGTCAACGGTAGCACTGCATTGCGTAAACTCATAGAGTGGACTAATACCAGCTTTGGGGTGGTGGCGTCCAGTGCGGTAGCATATGCCCGCTTACGAAAGTCTTGAGTCAACCCTCGCATTGACCTGATACCGTGGGCCGCATCAAGCGCAGCGACCTTACTTTCTCCTCATTTCGTGTATACCGGCGGCAAACCTTTAGGCGGTAACGTCAATGCCCATTGACCGCGCGGTACCTTTGATGCTCTTAATCGCCGCATCAATCGAAGCAGCATTCAAGTCAGGCATCTTCTGCGTGGCGATGTCGCGGATCTGCTTCTCCGTCACCGAACCAACCTTAGTCTTGTTCGGAACGCCCGATCCCTTGGCCAGGTTAGCCGCTTTCTTCAGCAACACGGCGGCTGGCGGAGTTTTGGTAATAAACGTGAACGACCTATCCACGAAAACTGTGATCACCACGGGAATGGTAAGTCCGGCAAGGTCCTTGGTCTGAGTCCGCGCGTTGAACTGCTTGCAGAACTCCATGATGTTGACCTGCGCCTGTCCAAGCGCCGGGCCTACGGGAGGGGCAGGCGTCGCCTTACCTGCCTCAATCTGCAGCTTCACATATCCTTGTATCTTCTTCGGAGCCATTTCTCTGAAACCTTTCGATATCGATCTAATTTCTACTGCGACTCAGCGCCTTCGCATAAGACGAACTAAGCAACCACCTTCTCAACCTTATTAAACTCAAGCTCCACGGGAGTAGACCGCCCGAAGATAGTAACCATCACCTTGACGGTCTCGCGATCTTCGTTGACCTCATCTACCAGCCCATTGAAATTCGCAAACGGCCCCTCGGTGATCCGCACCGACTCGTTCTTTTCGAACTTGATCTTGAGCCGCGGCTTGTCCTTCGAGTTATCGCTGCGAAACAGGATCGAACTAACTTCCTCTTCGCTCAACGCAACTGGCTTATCGCCCGTGCCTAGAAACCCGGTAACTCGCGGCGTGTTCTTGATCGTGTGCCACAGGTCGTTGTCGAGGTCCATCTCGACCAGCACATAGCCCGGCAGAAAGACGCGCTCCACAGTCTTCTTCTTGCCGTTAACGATCTCCGTTACCGACTCGGTCGGAATCATCACCCGGCCAATCTTATTCTGGAGGCCAAACGCCTCCACACGCCCCTCGATCGACTCGCGCACCTTGCGCTCAAAGCCCGAGTAGGCATGGATGATGTACCACTTGAATGCCTCGTTCGCCGGGGGGCCAAGTTTGCCGTCTTCGGGCTGCCCGGGATTAATCTCTTCCGCCATCTACTCCTCTTTCGACCTCTGCGACGCTGCGCCGCGATACCCTGAGCTGTTACTGAACTACACGCCTACCGGTTACCGCTCATCCCATGCAACACGGCCTGCATGATCTTGCCAATTACGGTGTCTATCAAATAAAAGTAAGCCGCAAACGCGAACACTGTAATCAGCACCACAGTAGTCGTCGCCTGCACTTCTTTCCATGAAGGCGTGATCACTTTCCGCATCTCGCCGCGCACGTCTTTGAGAAAGTCCCCGGTACGGGTAAAAAATCCAGTGAGCTGACTGCCCTTGCTCGGCTCGCCCGTGTTATCGGTTAATGCTACAGCTTTCGACATTCGCTTCCCTTTTTCTACGACGGGCATACTGTGGCCCTCCTGCGAAAGCTTCGCGCTTCGCCACTTCAAGCAGTTCTTAAACCTTAAACAAGCTATTCCGTACCTAAGACCTATACCTGGCTCAAGTACAAACTCAGTACAATTGCCACCAAAATGCTGGCAGGGGCGCTCGGATTCGAACCGAGAAGTTCGGTTTTGGAGACCGACAGTTTAACCGTTGAGCTTACGCCCCTGTTTGCTAGCAGTCAGCCGCTAGCTCTTAGCCACTAGCAAGATCCCGACAAGGGCGCCTACCGTGTTCGTAATAAAGCTAGAAGCTAAGAGCTAGTGGCTAACAACTGCCTTACTTGGTTTCCTTATGGTCCGTGTGCTTACGGCAGCGGTTACAAAACTTCGAGAACTCCAGCCGACCCGTGGTCGTCTTCTTGTTCTTCGTAGTCGAGTAATTCCGCTCCTTGCATACCGGACACTGCAACGTCACAATTTCACGCATACCTTATCCTATCCGATCTGCGGCGGCCCCATTTCCTGGCCCGCCCAACCTGTTCTCAAAATCAAACTGACGCTACCAGTCAGCCTCACTCTTACTTCAATATCTCCGAGATAGTCCCAGCGCCGACGGTCCGGCCGCCTTCGCGGATCGCGAACCTGAGGCCCTTCTCCATCGCCACCGGAGTGTGCAGCGTGATCTCGAGCTGCACATTGTCGCCCGGCATCACCATCT
>DASWUZ010000302.1:0-1991 GCA_036401395.1 Acidisarcina sp. | reverse complement strand
CGTCCACGAACTGACGTGGGAAGAGATCAAGAAGATGCTCGACGACGCGGCCCAGATCAAGCCCCGCCGCCAGATGTCGGTGCAGTTCTCGGGTGGTGAGCCTACGCTCTCGCCCTACTTCCTCGACGCCGTCGCCTACTCACGCAAGGTTGGCTATAACTCGGTCCAGGCTGCGACCAATGGCATCGAATTCGCCAAGAGCAAAGAGCTCTGCCGCGCCGCCGCCGAAGCCGGCCTCCGCTACGCATACCTCCAGTTCGACGGAATCGGCAACGCCGCCAACTCCCATCGTAAGGTCGGCAACCTGTTCGACGTAAAGCTCCAGGCCATTCACAACCTGCATGAAGCCGGCGTCGACATCGTCCCCGTCACCACCATCATCAACGGCATCAACAACGAGCAAGTCGGACGCATCATCCAGTTCGCCCTCGACAACCCCAAGCGCATCAACTTCCTCAGCTTCCAGCCCGTCTCCTTCACCGGCCGCGACGAAGCCGTCAGCGACGAACGCCGCGAGGCCCAGCGCTACACCCTGAGCCACATGGCGCACGACATCAAGAACCAGACCGGCCTCGGCGAGCCCGCCCGCGACTGGTTCCCCATCAGCTTCATGAGCACCTTCTCCGACTTCGCCGACCTGATCCACGGACCCAACGCGGACTGGGGTCAGCTCTCCTGCGGCTGCCACCCCAACTGCGGCATCGGCATGGCGCTGATGATCGACAAAGAGACCAAGGAAGCCGTCCCCGTCACCGCCTTCCTCAATGCCGATCGCCTCGCCAAAGACATTGCGAAGATCAACGACGCCGCCCGCGGAAAGTTTCTCTCCGGCGTTGGCGTCACGCTGGCGATGTTGCGCAACTACGATCCCACCAAGTCGCCAACCCACTTCAAGATCACCGACATGCTCAAGAAGTTCGACAAGTGTTTTGGCGTGACCGGACGCAACTACGGCAGCGTCAAGGGCGACCGCACCATGGCCGACATTGAGAAGCGCCGCGCCGACCGCTGGAACTTTCTGTTTATCGCTGGGATGTGGTTCCAGGACCTCTTCAACTACGACTTCCGCCGCACCGAACAGTGCATTATTCCGTACGCGACGCAGGAAGGCGAGATCAGCTTCTGCGCTTACAACACGGGCGTCGGCTGGCGCAACATCATCGAGAAGATGCACATGACGTCGACCCTCACCAAGTGGTACGAGGAGCATGGGCGTCACGAGATCTTCGCCGGCGGCAAGAAGGTAGGCATGGGCGACGCTCAGCACACCCTGCTGCTTAATCAGGACCACGTATTCTCGGCAGCCAACGACACCTTCGAGAAATCGGGCATCGCGAAGAACTCCCGCGAAGAAAAGATCCGCGCCCGCGACGAGAAGATGAAGGCCGACGCGGAAAACGCCAAGATGGCCCGCTTGTACCGCGAGCACGTCCTCGGCGAAAAGCCAAAAGAAGGCTTCATCCCCCTCGACATGCTCATCTCGCCAGCTCCTAAGGCTCCCGCTGCAGCACCCGCTGAGACAAGGGAAGTTGAAGAGCCAGTAATGGGCGACTAGTTGCTCGCTTTTAAGGTACTGGTCTCTGAGAGCCGACTCCTGACATGGATTATGGGAAGACGATTTGCCTTGGTTTCCTAATATGGAACTTTCTCGGCGAGATCAAAAACTCTTCTCCATTGGCGATGTAGGCGCGCCTGATGAATTCTAGCTCATAGGGTTGGAATGGACGTGTGACGTGATCTGGCAGGTGACGTGTGCCAATGATGCATGCCTGCCAGCAAAGCGGGAAGCAGATGAAAGTTTCGGGATCGGCAAGAGCTTCATCAACTGACGAGTATTCTCTTTGACCCATTGGGACGAATGTAGTTTCCGTGGCAACTACCGGGTCTGACGCTGAATCCGTGTAACGGAGCGCCCAATGGAATTGCCTAAGCCAATCGGGTCCTTTTTCTATTTCCGCGCGCATCCGTGAGATGAGCGCGATCCTTACCTC
>DASWUZ010000301.1:0-8077 GCA_036401395.1 Acidisarcina sp. | reverse complement strand
CGAACAACTCGGCTTCACCAATGTGCGCACCTATATCGCCAGCGGCAATGTAGTCTTCCAGAGCAAGCTCCCTGAGGCGAAAGTAAAAGCAGCCCTCAAAAAGCGCATGGCAACCTACGCCGGTAAGCCGGTCGACGTTCTCATCCGAACGGCGTCTGAGCTGGCCGCGATAGTGAAGGCAAATCCTTTTCCTGAGCGCGCACCCAACGCCACGGTCGCCATCTTCCTCGATTCGCCGCCCCCGGCGGACACCATCAAGCTAGCGACCGGCCTTCACGACGAAGAGATCCGCCTGGGTAAGAGAGAGATCTACGTCCACTACGGCGCCGGCATGGGAACCTCAAGATTAAAGATCCCAGCGGCAAAAAACGGGACCGCCCGCAACATAAACACCATCGCCAAACTAGCCGAGATGGCAGCTAAACTCGAAGCCTGATCCTAAGTAGGGTCAGCGTCTGCCGGGTGCCCCATGTCTCGATTCTGAGACATGGGCCTAATGCGAAGCATCCGCACTCAAAAGTTCCCGCTCATTCAGGCGTCAATACGTCCAAACTAAGACGAAGGAGAAGCCCGAACCAGCACCTCAACTCCAGGCGCAGCCATATTCAGCAACACAGCCTGAGGCATCTCCGACTTTTTCAGAAATGCGAGCTGCTCAGCCTTCCAACCAACCACCGGCGACTTATGCTGACGAAGTAACTCCAAAGCCTGCAATCCCACAGCGGCAACTTGACTTAGATTAGTTGAAACTGGAATTAATTCCTGAGTTAGCGCCGACTTAGCAAGCAGCGGCTGCAATTGCGCGTCATTATCGTGCCACAACACCAGCCACTTATGCGCCTGTTCCCATTCTTCCCGTGTGGCCGTCCCCGCCGCAACGCGCCCCGCCAGCAATCTAAATCTCCGTGCCGTATCGCTCTCCGGAGGTATCGCATCCACCAGCCGATCCAGCGGCGTGGCGCTGGTGTACTCCGCTAGAGTCCCGCGAACATACCCCTTCGGCGGCTCCATCACATCGCCCAGCACTTTGAGCGCGGCAGTGTCTCGACCGCCAGCCAAACGGCTCAACATCGCAGGATAGCTTGCGCGATGCTGTAATCCATAAAATTCCAGCCGCGCCGAAACCAGCGCCAGCCGCTCATACATCGACCCCACATCCGTCACCGATTGCGGAGACCAGAGCCGTTCCGCGATAGCCGCTGTCCGCGGCCAGATGCGGCTATCAATATTCTCCGGCGAAGTAAACTCCGACCACATCGTAGCCTCGCCGCCCAGAATGTGTTTCTGCTGCTCGGCCGGCAGAGTCGCCGCCTTGCCCCCAAGCGGGTCAGGGGAATAATGATCAGCGGCAGAAAAATTAAGGTCGATGTAGTATCCCGCGGACAGCAATCCGCTATAGCCTCGCCGTGCTGCATCAGCAAGGGAATCTGGGCCGCGCCACGATTGAATCACCACATCCGTCGGCGTGTCTGGCTGCAACACCTCGTCCCATCCCTCCATGATTTTTCCGTGAGCGGCGACGATCTTCTGAACGCGCTTGGTGAAATATGCCTGGAGCGCAGCGTCGTCCGCCAGACCGTTCGTATGCATGAAGGCCTTGATGGCCGCATTCCCGTCCCACTGTTTCCCATTACACTCGTCGCCACCGATATGAAAATAAGCATCGGGAAACAGCGCAGCCATCTCACCGATCAGGCCGTCGACAAATCTATAAGTACTCTCCCGCGAAGGGTCCATCGCCGGATCAAAAACACCCCAGTGCCTCTCAATTGTGTAAGGCCCCGGTGCGCTGGCAAGTTCCGGATAACCCACAAACCAAGCCGTAGTGTGCCCCGGCATATCAAACTCCGGCACCACCCGAATGCCGCGATCGCGCGCATACTCGATCACCTCGCGCACCTGCGCCTGCGTGTAGTAAAGGCCGTCGGAGCCTTTCTCCTGAAGCAGCGGATACTTCAGGCTCTCCACGCGAAAACCCTGGTTCTCGGAGAGGTGCCAATGAAAGACGTTGAGCTTCACTGCCTCCATCCCATCGAGGTTGCGCTTGATGACCTCGACCGGCTGGAAGTGTCGCCCCGCATCGATCATCAGCCCGCGCCAGGGAAATCGCGGCCGGTCCTCAATGACAACCGCCGGCGCGTAAGCACCCTTCGGCGCACGAACCACAAGCTGCAAAAAAGTCTGCAACCCACGCAGTATCCCGAGCGGATTCGGCGCGCTAAGCGTCACCGCCGAAGGCGTAATCTCAAGCCGGTAAGATTCATCCTCGCCAAGCTGCTGCACCGCCTCACTCGCCCCACCCGTCCGGATGACGAACTTAGTCGCCTTCGCGCCGGACTCATTAGCACCCGAAGCGCCGTCCGTGGCCAAAGCCAGCCCAGTCTCTCGCTCGAGTACCGCCAACATGCGCTCACCCGCACGATTCAGCCGTGGCTCGGTATACCCCTCAAAAGCGATTTTCAACCGACTATCAATGGGGAACTCGCCTGCCTGCCTCTCGACATGCGCAGGAAGGGGCATAATCGGCAGAACCAACGTCGTCCCCATCTGTGCGCTGCTCGATCGATGCAACGCTAAAACGCTGACCGCCACGAGCATGGTCATCACTTTGCATTTAACTTTTAGTTTCAGCATCGCAAATGGGTCCGGCTCTCAAAATAGAAATGACGACCGCCCGCGCTCCGCGACATTTGTCCGCGCGATCAGTCCACCGTTGAATCTACCAGTTCTTCGATTCGCTTTAGGGAGAACTCGATGTTTTTGATCCCCAGCGAGAACTCGCTCCGCCGCGATAGCTCGCCAGCGGAGTAGCGCGAGAAGACCCGCGTTTCCGGGTCGAGAAGCCAAATTTCCTGAATGCCCATCGCGTGATAATCCGCAAATTTTCGCAGCATTCGCCGTACCGTGTCCTCCGGCGAAAGTACTTCAAATACGGCGAGAGGGGGATGACTAACAATCCGCTCAACAGGCCGCGCCCGTTCGAGAATCGTTACGTCAGGCACACGATAGCGTGTGGGAGCGACTCGCATCCTAAGTTCGACACGAGGAATGATTCCCCAGCTCGCCTTATTCTGAGCAAACCACTCGTAAATCGCGCCTTGCCAGGCTGCGTGATCGTTCTCACCCGCCGGACGCTCCTCGATTTGCCCATCAACGTACTCGGCATCGGGCTCGTAGTCTGACTTGAGATAATCGTCGAGCGATATGGACGGAACGCTTGTGGCCATAACTCATCCTCCAACGCAATATCTTCTCGTAGGATAGACCTGTCGATACCGTGAAGTCACACACGACCCTGCCACGAATTCGTCGTCGTGTGTCGAAGCCGCGAGATAGCTATCCAACCCAACAAGGAGGCCCTGGTTGGAAGTCATAATTCGCCACGACGCCGCCGCGGCTGCCAACCTCACGGCCGCACTCGTAGCAGCGCGCCTGCGGGCTAAACCCGCGCTGGTGCTGGGCCTGGCGACCGGCCGCACCATGGAGGCGGTCTACAACGTCCTCGTAACCATGCACCACGCCCACGCCCTCGACTTCGCGGATTGCACGACTTTCAATCTCGACGAATACATCGGTCTGGCTCCCGAAGACGAGCACTCCTACCGCTTTTACATGAACCAGCTTCTCTTCAATCGTGTGAATATCGACCTCAAAAATACCCACATCCCACACGGCCTGGCGACTGACCTCCGTGAAGAAGCCGCGCGCTACGAAGCGCTGATCACCCAGGCGGGCGGCATCGATTTGCAACTCCTCGGCATAGGTCACGCCGGCCACATCGGCTTCAACGAGCCGCTCTCCGCGCTCATGTCCCGCACCCGCGACAAGGCCCTCACGCCAACGACCCGCCAGCAGAATGCAGGCATGTTCGGCGGCGACGTAGGCATGGTCCCAAAGCGTGCTCTCACCATGGGCGTAGGCACCATCCTCGAGGCGCGCGAACTCATCCTCCTCGCCACCGGCGACGCTAAAGCGGCCATCATCGCAAAGGCCATCGAAGGCCCCATCACCAGCATGATCAGCGCATCCGCGATCCAACTCCACCCCAACTGCAAAGTAATCCTCGACGATGCCGCCGCCTCGCAGCTAACCCACCGCGACTACTACAACTGGGTCTTCGCAAACGAACCAGAGTGGGACGCCTACCGTTGACCCGCATCGGTCGATGACGCCACAAAGCGGGTGCCCCATACATCGCGCTTGCGATGTGTGGGTATGCGAAGCATCCGCTCTCACCAAACCCCGCATGAATGTGGGTCCCCATGTCTCGCCTTTGAGACATGGGATACACCAATCACCCAGCCCCTAAACCATCTCTCCGCACCGACCCAACGAAATAACCCTCAATCTCTTCCAGCGTCTTCCCCTTAGTCTCCGGCAAAAAGAAAGCCGCAGTAATGAAATAAATCACCGTACAACCGGCCCAAAACAAAAACATAGCCGCGAACCCATAATTTCCAACCACCGGCAAAAACACCGCCGCGATCAGCGTTGACACACCCTGGTTCAACAACAACGCAATCCCCATCCCGGTCGCGCGAATCCGGTTCGGCATCAACTCCGACAGTGCCAGCCACACAACGACCCCAGGCCCAACCGCAAACGAAGCGATAAAAAGGCAGAGGCACGCGGTGATGAGCCAGCCGATTCGCTCGGAGGGCACCGGTCCATAAAGCGCGCGCTTGATCACTAACGGATGGCCAGCATCGTCCGTACCCGGTGCAATTCGCAACACCGGGTCGGAGTCGGTGGTCAACACTGTAGCAACCTTGTCTCCACTGCCGTAAGAGTAGAGAACCGTTAGGGCGCTGGGAAGAGGAGGAACATCTGACATCGGCACAAGCGTCTGAGTTAGTGAATTACCTCGCACCCGGCCTTGGAGTATTTCGCGTCCATCAACGCGCTTAGACTCGAAACTAAAAAACAATGCGCCACCAGCCAGCAGCGCAATAACGATTCCACCAGTCCCAACCTTCAGCAGGAACTTCCGCCCCATCCGATCCACCAGCATCACCGCAACGACAGTCATGACGCAATTGAGAACCTTAACCACAACATCACCCTGGGTAGCATGGGCTCGCCGACATTCCAGCCTGCTTCAAAATCACCACCAAAAAACCAAGTATCGAATTGATCCCCGTAGCCTGATTACAGGCCAAAATGACGCAAGCCAGCACAAACGGCACCACATACCTCCGCTGCAGCAGAGAAGCGAAGCCCCCACCGACCGCCGCGCTCTCCGGCCTATTGCTCCCAACCTCCGCCATAGCCTTCATCTCGACCTGCGCGTCGGCCTCTGAATTCGATCGCCGCAGCGCCGCCAGTGCCTCATCAACACGCCCACGCCGATACAACCACCGCGGAGTCTCACTAAGCGCAAACGCGCCAAGAAAGAAAATCGCGCCAGGATAAATCACCGACAAAAACATCTCGCGCCACGCGTGATTCTCAGCCGCGCGAATCAGCGCAACATTCCCCTGGGCCGCGGCAATAGCAATTTCAGCGTGGGTCGTGTAATACCAGCCGGTAACCGCGGCCAGCACGATCCCGAGCGTGAGCGCAAATTGAAAGACCGCCGTCCCACGCCCGCGATATTCCGCGCTCAGGCACTCGGCCAGGTAGAGCGGCACCACAACCGCGATCACTCCACCACTCATCCCTTGCAACAGGCGACCGGCGAGCAGAGGAACGAAGCCCTGCGAGGCAACGATCAATCCCACACTAAGCACGAAAACCAGACCGCTGGCGATCATCATCTTCTTGCGCCCGAACCACTCCGCAAGCACGCCCGCGACCAGCGAAGACGCCATGCTCCCGCCAAATACAGCCGCCACGATAACCGAGGTCTGCTGTACCGTCAGGCTGATCGTCTTACCGAGAAAAAGCAATGCAGCCGCGATGATCCCTACATCGATGCCATACAACAATCCGCCCAGCCCGGCGATAAAAATGAGGTAGCGGCTGTAGTGGGTGAGTCTCACGCTATGGATTGTAGCTGGATGACAAGCTTCAAGCTTCGCCGACCATCTCAGCAGAGCTCCGAGATCGTGACCACCCGCAGCGATTCATCGCGCAGCACCACCGGCCTCATTTGCCCGAAGTAGAAAGCCCCGGCGAAGTAATGCGCTCACGTATTGCAGCAAGCGGAGGAGAACTATCCAGAACGAGATTTCCATTCTCGACCCGAACTCCGAGTTGCTTCCAAAGGCTGTCCAAATCGACGGACTCCGCCTTTTGCCCCATGCTTTTATACAGCGTCGTCAGCACCACGGTCCCGGTAGCGCGATCACCAACCGAAAGCGCCTTTTCAATCGGCCAATCATGATCGATCGTTCCGCCAGCCAAAACAATCGCGCGTATCGCATCCTGCAACCCCTTGCGGTTCCCAGTGTCCTGGCGAATTTTCACGTCCGCCATCAGGCAATACAGCGCGCCACCCCAATACGTACTTGCCCAGGTGTGCGTTTGATCGAGGCCAGCGTCCGCGGGGCGAGGTTCCCCCTTTCGCATATCGCGGTACATGTCCCGCCACACGCGCTCTCGCGTCAGAGTTCCAATCTGCGCCGCGCAATCGGCTCGATGTAAGTAGCGAGCCCCTCTTCGAGCCAATGGTGCTCGTCCGACAATGAAGGGAACGCCATGTGTACGAGTTCATGCGTCATCGTCCAGTCATTCGTTAAATCCTCAGCGGTCGTGTGCTGTCCCAAACGCATTCTCGAAAACGCAGGAGAGCCACCGACGTCGCCCCACGTCGTTCCCGTCAAGACTCCGCGCTCGCCGGCAATCGGAATGACCAATATCCGCGCCCGAGCAACTGGAAATTTCCCCACGTAGGTCGCGACCGCGCTTCCCGCGGTGCTAATCCAGCGAACTACTTCATCACGGCCGAGGTCGAGGTCACCGGGGCCGAAATCAACCTGAATCGTAGATCCGCCAACCGTTATCGTTTTAGAGTAGGCGACGGGGCCGCTCCAGGGTGGCCCATGAGCATCCTGCGGCTGCGCGGCCATGGAAGAAGGCATGACTCCAACGCAAAGCATAATCATGAAAGTAACAACGCCGGACATTCTGCATCTCACGCGTCTCACCATTCTGGTCCGCTACCAGCATACGTCTGCTACTGCGCCGCCTACGAAAAGAGAACTCCTCAACCCAGCCGACGCTACGCTACAAAATCAACTTCGTCCCTTCCAACTTGTTGCAATCGACACCATCGACGGCTACGCTAAGCATCGGGCAACGCGACGAAACAACCCGCCCAAAGGGGAACAACACGCAACATGAGCAGCGACGAAATAAAATGGACCCGCCGTCGCCTCCTCCAAACCGCGCCCGCCATCTTCGCGCCCGCGCTCATGCCCGACCTGCTCCAGGCGCTAGCCTCCCCAGCGAAATCAACCGCATTCTCACACTTCACCGACATAGCGATCGCGGCTGGCCTCTCCCGCCCGACTCTCTTCGGCGACCCATCCCACGTCACCTATGTCATCGAAAACATGGGCGGAGGCTGCGCCTTCTTCGACTACGACAACGACGGCTGGATGGACATCTTCGTCCTCGGCGGTCGCCGCCTTGAGAGTGTTCCCGCCGGATCGAGCAACCGTCTCTACCACAACAACCGCGACGGAACCTTCACCGACGTTACCGAGAAAGCCGGACTCCTCAGCTCCGGTTGGGCCAACGGCGTCTGCGTCGGCGACTACAACAACGACGGCTTCGAAGATCTCTTCGTCACCTACTACGGCCAGAATCGCCTATATCGTAACAACGGCGGTGGCACATTCACCGACGTCACCGCAAAGGCCGGACTGCTCAACCCCGCCACCCGCTTCGGCACCGGCTGCACCTTCATCGATTACAACCGCGACAGCCATCTCGACCTCTTCGTCGCCAACTACGTCGAGTTCGACCTCGCCCACGCCCCCAAACCTTCGCTCACCGTCCCCAACTGCAATTACGAAGGCATGGCCGTTAACTGCATGCCCCTCGCCTACACTCCACCTGCTCACTATCTCTACAGAAACAACGGCGACGGCACCTTCACCGATGTTTCCAAGCAGTCGGGCATCGCGGCGGC
>DASWUZ010000300.1:0-18011 GCA_036401395.1 Acidisarcina sp. | reverse complement strand
GAGTCAAACATCGCGAGCCTCCGCATCAGCGGCCGTGCTCGCAGGTATGTCGGAGAACCTCATGCGGGGGTCGATTGGGGTTTGTTCCGAGCGCCCAACCGCCCGGCTCCACAAATCAGCCAGACTAGTCATCCAGATAGCGACGAACAAGAGAAGCAGTAGCCGGACCATTAGAAAGTCCGCGTACGCTCGCCAGACGGCGACCCCATATCGAAAAGCCACCAAGAGATCCAACGCGGTCATTGCGACCGCGATGGAAAGGTATTTCCGTTTCCAACCCATGCATCCTCCCTTGAACGCGAAGTCAGCATGCGGCGGACTTGGAACTCGGTCAAATTCACGGCAATGATCGGAAGGACCTCGGCATCGCTAATTTGACCGAGTTCGCAAACAGACCCAACATGCCGTCATCGCCGCATAAGCCGGCGCATTCAGGAGCACAGGAGAGTAGATATGGCGTTAGTGCAGATGCCGGAGCGGATGCAAGTGTCCGACCCCTTGCTCACAGCAGACGAAGTCGCGATGAGACTGAACGTGACCAGAGACTGGGTCTGGGACCACTCGTCCCGACGATTGCCCTACCTGCCGGTGATCCGCATGAGCGATGGTGCGCTCCGCTACCGCGCTAGTCAGATCGACGAGTTCGTAAACGAGCGGGAGCGCGCCTCGGTTTTGCGCCGCAAGCGGCGGTAAACTGATGATGGCCCGCTTATTCCCCCACACAGAATTTGAGGAATAGATGGGAACTTCCTACCAGAAAGGATGGGTCCGGCTTCGCGGCAAGAAGTGGTACGGCTACTTCCGCCGAGCGGAGCTTGACTCTGCAACAGATCAACCCAAACCAGCCGTCGCTCAGGTCATTCTTGGACTGAAAAGCGGAATGTCAAAGTCGCAGGCCAGGGAAAAGCTGGAGGGCGAGATTGCCAGGCTGGGGAAGCAGCCGCTCAATGGCGACAAATCCATGATCAATGGAGCTGTCACCTTCGGGTGGTTTGTCACGCACCGTTACCTGCCGCTCAAAGAGGCGGACTGGAGAGAGGAGACTGCCAAGGTGAAGAAGTTCCTCATTCAGGCAGATCTTGTCGACGTGTTCGGGGATGCACGCCTCGAGAACATTGATAAATTCACTCTCCAAACCCATCTCAATAAGTTGGCGAAGACTCGTTCGAAGGACAGGGTGTTGCAGATCCGAGCGTACACGAAGGCCATCTTTGCCGAGGCGGTTGATCAGGAGTTCTTGCCGAAGGACCCTGCTCACACGCTGAAGACTCCAGCCAACCTGCGGGAGACCGATAAGACAGTGCTTACCTGGGAGCAGCTTGCTGCAGCCTTGGCGAGGCTCGATCTTCGCGACCGGATTTTGCTGAAGCTGGATATGACGAACGCGCTCCGTCCGAGCGAACTGTTCGCGTTTCGGTGGAAGTGCCATCGGGTCGCTGCGGTCTCGCTCACCATTGTGGAGACAATCTACAAGGGGAAGATCAGGCCCTACGGAAAGACGAAAGGAAGTCTGACCGAAGTGCCGATTGCGAAGGAACTGTCCGAGGACCTCATCACCTGGCGACGAGTCAGCCAGCAGCAGTACGACGGAAATAAGAAAAAGCATGGCCTGCCGCCGTCGGAACCGGAAGCCTTTATGTTTCCGAACCGTGACGGCTCTTTCATGGACCCAAGCAACTACCGCAAGCGGGTCCTACACAGACTGGCGACGGAGATCGGCCTGCCGAAGCTCACGTTTCAGGTCATTCGGCGCACGATCGCGACGCTGGCTCAGAGGAAAGGGACAGTGAAGGACGTGCAAGGGATGATGCGGCACTCACGCGTGGCGACAACAACGGACGTCTACATGCAGGAACTGCCGGAGGGTGTGCGCGCAACCGTTGACTCCATTCATCACGAGTTGAAGGGCACGATGAAGAAGCTCGCGGCTAAGGCCGGTATCAGGGCCCCGGCTGCTGCCACAAGGGCAGCGATGGTGAGCTGACAGGACGAAGAACCCAGGAAAATAAAACGAAGCATGGCGCTTCAGAAGGGAGTTGGGAGAAAACTGGCAGAGCGTCGGCAGATGGCAAATTGAGATTTGCTGCCAATTTGCTGCCAAGCTCTCGGAGGGGGTTCCGCTAAGTTGTTGAAGTAATTGGTGGACCTGATCGGGATCGAACCGATGACCTCTTCCATGCCATGGAAGCGCGCTCCCAGCTGCGCCACAGGCCCACATCGAGGAAGGCTCTACTTATCTTCGTTTGCGAGGCCCGTTTCGTCAATGATCGAGGCGCTGCTCACCGGGAACCGAAATGACCCTGCGCGGTGTCTAACTCAATAGAGTGAGCGAGACACTCTACCGCCGGCGGGAATGGATTCTCGATTGGCCCAGCATGGGTCAACTGCAATGTTAAACGCCATTTCGTTGATGGCAGACGCCGCTGATCGCTTCCTGATACTGTAGTGGGGACTGGCTCGATGCAGACGGGACATGCCGTGGGAAATGTAGCTGACGTACTCGCAATGCGCGCAGGCGAGGCCGCGGTTGTGGCGGAGCTCAAGGCTGGTTCTGAAGAGGCCTTCGCCTGGCTGATCGCGACCTACCATCAGCCCATCTACAGCCTGATCGCGCGTTCGGTGCAGGACCCGGCCGACGCCGCCGACATTACACAGGACGTCTTCCTGAAGGTCTTCCGCAACATCTCCAGCTTCCATGAAGAGTCGAGCCTGCGGACCTGGATGTACCGTATCGCGCTGCATGAGGCGTCGAATCAGCGGCGCTGGTGGTCGCGCCACAAGCGCCAGGAAGTCACCATTGAGTCGGAGACGGGCGAGCAGCATGAAGGCCAGCCGCTCTATCTGAAAGACACTTTGATCGATGGCCACGATTCACCCTACGACCAGGCGGCCCACGCACAGATTCGCAGCCGCGTTGAGCAGGAGTTACGGCAGATCGATGAACCGTTTCGGACGGTGGTGATCCTTCGCGATATCGAAGGTTTTTCTTACGAAGAAGTGGCGGAGATCCTTGGCGCTCAGTTAGGGACAGTCAAATCGAGGCTGATGCGCGGGCGGGCCCAATTGAAGGCGCGGCTCGCCTCGTTTGCAGAAGCGGCCGCGCACCCCACGCACTCGGGGCAAACTGACAGTTTGCACCGCAGTTTCTCACCGGCCGTTCCTGTCGCAAAGGAGGCGGTATGAGCCTGGCGCTAGTCGGTGCTGATTTTTCAGCCGAGTGCGAGACAATCCGCAGCCATTTCTCCAGCTACCTCGATGGAGATTTGAGTGGCGTGACCATGCAAGAGATGGCCGCACATCTTGACCTCTGCACCGGCTGCGCCGCGGACTTTGCGAGATGGCGCGCCATGCAGGACACGTTGGGTACGCTGGGGCCGGTAAAACCTCCTGCGAATCTTCCATTGCGACTGCGGGTCGCCATCTCGCAGGAGCGTGCGCGCACTGCCAGTCACTATATCGGCCGCTTCGACATGTTCTGGCAGAACAGCGTGGCTCCACTGATACTGCAGGCATCGGCGGGTTTTGCCGGGGCAGTTTTGTTGCTGGGCATCGTGGCCTTGCTGGCTGCCCCTGAACCACTCTCTGCCCGTGACGAGCCGCTGGGGATGGCATCCAGTCCGCACTTTCTTTACTCCACGGTTGCGACCGATCCAAATGCAATTGTGGACCGCGGCAATCCGGTGATCGTCGAGGCATATATCGATGGAATGGGGCGGGTCTACGATTATCAGATTGTCTCGGGCCCGCAGGACCTCCGAACCAAGTCGCAGATTGAGAACCTGCTGATGTTCAGCGTTTTCGAGCCGGCGCGGGTCTTTGGACAGCCGGTGAAGGGGTTGGCTGTTCTATCGTTTTCCGGCGTTTCGGTACGGGCCTGAGTCGGCTAGGTCCAAACGAAATGCCCCCGGCTGGCGTCAAAATGATTGCGATTCGTGGCATTGACCGCGTTCCGCTGCCTTCCATAGACTGAACACACTATCTGCGCAGCGACCTTATCCATGCACTGGTGCCGTAAACCGTTGCCCCCAGCCGGGCTAGTCCTATTCCTACTCGTGGCGCTGTCGGGCGCCCCCGGTCTGCTCGCCCAGGATAAGTCTACCGTTGCTTCGACAGGCGGAGCTCCCCCGCCACAAGCTGCCCAGAAACCTCCCGCGCTGGTGGACCCCGCGGGGCCGGCCGTCAGCCTTCAAACCAGCGAAGCTCTCTTCGACATAGCGACCGCTCTTAACGCGTGCGGCTATGACGATGAACTGGCAAATTCAGATCCAGTGCGTGCTCACATTCGTGGACAAGTCAATGACGCGCTACAGGAGTCAGCCGCAGGAAGGGACAGTCGCGACCAGATGTGCGCCTTCGTCGACCAGCATCGCCTGGCCGAGAGCGGCCGCACCCTCGCGCAATATGTTTCTCTCGCCCTCTATCTGACTCCGCCGCCGGAACTGAGCCCCAGCGTCGACGTCACCGAGATGCCGCCCGACTCGACGCAGGTCCTCGGCTTGCTGCCCCTTGTCAGGTCTTTCGCGAACCAGATCAATCTTCATACCATTTGGGTCTCTAACCGGCAGACGTACGAAGATGTAGTCAATCAGCTGCACGACCCTCTGACCCGGATGATCCTCGACACCAACATCTACCTCAAGATGCCGACCAGCACCTATGACGGTCGTCGCTTCCTGGTTGTCCTCGAGCCGATGCTCGCGCCCGGGGCCACGAATGCCCGCGTCTATGGCGCTGACTATGTCGTGGTCACAAGTCCACACAATGGCACGATCCACATGCGCGAGGTTCGCCACACTTACCTGCATTACGAAATCGAGCCGCTGCTCTTTGCACGTACCAGCGCAGTGGACCGCCTGCTGCCTATCCTGAAGACCGTGCGGGATGCGCCTCTTGATTTCACCTACAAGAGCGACGTTGTGGCGCTCGTGATTGAATGCATGATTCGCGCCATAGAAGCCCGCACCCTGGAAACGGGTATACCGGCCTACATGCCCCCCTCCGATGCCACGCGCAACGATGCAGCCCGCATAGAGCGTGAGCGCAACGCATATCTACAGCGAGTCGCCGCGATTCGCCAGAGGCCGGTAGACGAAGCCATGTCGCAGGGGTACGTGCTTACTCAGTATTTTTACGACGCGCTGGAGCGCTTTGAACGAGGTCCTACATCGATCAAGGAAAGTATCGGCGAGATGGTCTACGGCATGGACGTGGACATCCAGGTTCGTCAGGCAAAGAAGATTGAGTTTGCAGCGGAAGGTTCATCCGATGTCGTGCGGCGAACTCCCCGGCAACTGTCCGGCCTAGATCTAGCCGAGTTGAAACTGATGAAGGGCGACACCGCCGGCGCGGGACAACTTGCGCAACAGGCGTTGGATCAGCATAGCGGCGACCCTGCGCGCGCAGACTACATTCTGGCGCTCGCGACCCTCAGCAAGAACGATATGGAGGGAGCGCAGCACCTGTTCGACGAGGCGATAAGGCTGTCGAAAGACCCGCGCACGCTGGCCTGGTCTCATATCTACCGGGGGCGGATCTTCGACGTTCAGGAAGAGCGCGACGAAGCCGTTGCAGAATATAAACAGGCATTGACAGTTCGCGATGGCCAGGCGGACACAAAATCCGCGGCGGAAAAGGGCATCAAGGCGCCGTTCGAATTGCCCCACCGCTCCGAACCGACTGAAAATGCGAACCCCGGCATGACTCCGCCGAATGAGTCTACTTCCGGTGCTCCCAAGTAGGCTATTGACGGTTCTTCGCTTATCAGGGATAAAACTTAAGCTGCGGGAGCGGGAAGTCTTTACGATTACCGGTCATAATCGCAATGTCATGCTCAAGCGCCGTTGCAGCTACGATCATGTCGGCGAGAGAAAGCGTCGATCCCTGGTTTGCCCACACCCTCTTCAACAGTCCTGCTTTGCGTGCGACGCTTTTCGAGACAGGTAGACAAAGGAGGCTCGAAAGGAACTCATCCGTTCTCTTTTCCTCAGAAGTCCGATACCGGCGTAGACCTCTCCCATGTTGATCGCTGAGGTTGCGAGGCTGTGCCCGCTGTCCACCAGATCGGCCAAAGTTGAGAGTGCTTCCTGCCGGGCTCTCAGCGCGTCGATCAATACCGTTGTATCCAACAACACCATCACTGTGGAGGCTTCTTCTCCACCTTTGTAGCAGCGGAATGCGGATTCTTGCCGACGCGAAGGCTGCGGACCCACTCCCCGGCGCCTTGAGCGAGTTCGGGATGGTCTTCATCCTTCCACGCCGGCCGCTTGTCACGCAAGAACGATAACAGCCGTCTGCGGCGCAGTTCAGCCTGTGCTGTTTCCACCACGAAAGCGCTTCGCCCTCTGGGACCAACTGCAAGGTCAATCTCCTGGATCAGTTCCTCGGGAAGTACAATATGTGCTCTCTTCAGTTGCATAAGCTATGCCCACTCTTATTGTGCCATAGGCGAGCAGCGCCACTCGGCAGCACAATGTCAAACTTGATTGGGCAGGTAGACAACGAACTCGGTCGCGCCGGGCTCTGAGCTAAAACTGATCTCGCCATGGTAGTTGCCCACGACAATGCGGTGCGCGATGTCCAGACCAAGCCCAGTCCCCACACCGACCTCCTTAGTTGTGAAAAAAGGCTCGAAGATGTGCCTGCGATTCTCCTCTGGAATTCCCTGCCCCTGGTCCGCGATCGCCACACAGATTTTCCCATCCTCTGCCCACGTGCGAATGCGGATCTTTCCTTTTGGAGGGCTCGCATCGATCGCATTGTCGATGAGATTCGTCCATACCTGGTTGAGTCCCACGCCGCCGGTAATCAGAGTGGGCAAATCCAGGGCAAAGTCCTTTTCGATCCTTACTTCTTTTTGACGGAATTTGTGGCCGAGTATTGTCAGCGTGCTAAGCAGCGTCTCATGTACGTCCACCTGGTGCCGCTGGGCCTTGTCTTCATGCGAATACTTCTTAACCGCCGATACCAACTCGGTGACCCGGGTGATGCTCTCTTCAATGGTGCTTACCAGCTGCATGCTTGAGGTAAGGGCGCCAAGCCAGTTCAATGCGTCTGATAGCTCCTCTTTAGAGAAAGCAGAACGTGCACAACCAAGCTCGTCTTCGTTCAAACCGATCGCCGTCAGCGCAGGAGCGAGTTCCCAGCTGTTCTTGACGCCGGAGCTTTCGAGCCATTCGGCGAGACGCTCTTCCGCATCCGACTGCTCAAGAGAATCGATCACATGGAGCGGCTTGACGGCCATCGCGTGTTCCTGAAGCCGGCTCATGCATGCACCCTCTTCGCCACCCATGGAGTCAGTGCAGAACCGCAGGCTGCACTGCTGCAACCTGATCAGGTTTTGCCTCAGCTGGGAAGCGGCCCGCCGCGCTGCCGCACCAGGATTATTGAGCTCATGCATCAAGCCGGCAGAGAGCGTCCCCAGGGAGACCAGCTTCTCGCGATGCAGGGTCATGGCCTGATAGGCCTGTAGCCGCCGCGCCATATTGCTCACAATACCGTTTCGGACAATAGCGCAACTTGCCATCAACTTCCAGAAACTCTCATCGGAGACCCGAACCAGCGTACTTGGCAGGTCTACCTCGCAGCTCACTCCGGAGTTGTCTTTGCCGGTGAGCAACTGCACCTCGCCAAATGTCTCTCCATCAGAGAGCGTAGTCAGCATGGTCGTCGATCCATCGGCTTCGAGCTTCTGCGCATGGACCTGACCCTGGAGCAATATCCAAAAGGCCTTCTCTTCGTCTCCCGGCCGAATCAGCGGAGTTCCCGGGGGGGCATGAACTAGCTCAATATTTCCGAGGCAATCCAAGTCTTCGGGCTTGCTTTGAGCGAAAAGCGGGACCTGTAGCAACTGCGGATAGAGCTCGTACGCGCTCACTACTTCCCGGGTGCCCAAAGCTTGTTCTTCAGCCATAAATGCCAATTTCACCTAAAAGCGCGCGAGATACTGATGCATGAACTGTACTGAAATCGAGCCTTCGCCTACCGCCGACGCTACCCTCTTCACCGAGCCATGGCGCACGTCCCCAGCTACGAAGATCCCCGGCGTGCTGGTCTCGAGCAGGTAAGGCTCGCGATCTTCCTTCCAGCACTTTGGGAGTTTGCTATCAATGCGAATGTCCGGCCCCGAGAGCACAAAACCATTCGGATCGCGCATGATGCCTTCTGGAAGCCACTCCGTCCTCGGCGCCGCTCCAATAAATATGAAGAGGCTCGAGGTAGCGCGCTCGGATTCCCCTGCCGGCGTTTTGACTCGGACTCGTTCCAGCCGCGAATCGCCCATTGCCTCTACGACTTCGGAGCGCGTCTCGACCTCAATATTGGATGTGGCAGCAATCTGATCGATTAAGTATTTTGACATGCTCTTTTCGAGCGATTCACCCCTGACCAAAATAGTAACCTTCCGTGCGAACTTCGACAGATTCATGGCCGCCTGACCAGCCGAGTTAGCGCCACCGACTATCATGACGTCTTCCTGGCTGCATGATTTGGCCTCACCCATGGCAGCGCCATAGTAAACCCCTGCACCGGTCAGACGATCAAGACCGGGTACTTCAAGTCTCCGGTAGTTCACGCCGATGGAAATGAGGCAGACCCTGCAAGATACCTCTCGCCCATCTGCCAACTCGACAAAGTGATAACCAGTCTTGGTCCGAATGCGGGTCGCCTGCTGAGTGAGAAATTCTGCTCCGAACCGCGAAGCCTGCACATAGGCTCGCCGCGCCAGGTCAGCGCCGCTCAGCCCAGAGGGGAACCCAAGGTAGTTCTCAATTCGAGAACTGCTCCCGGCCTGCCCGCCCGGGGCTTCGTTCTCAATGAGCAGGCATCGCAGACCCTCGGAAGATCCGTAGACAGCCGCCGCGAGCCCTCCCGGCCCTGCGCCTACAACTGCCAGGTCGTAGAAGTCTTTCTGCGCCTGGGTACTCAGGCCGATTCTTCGGGCAAGTTCGGTCTGGTTCGGTTGCACCAAAGAGGACCCATCCTGAAAGAGAACGGCCGGCAGCTTCCGGTCATCCAGATGAAATTGGGCCAGTAGTTGGCGGGCCTCGTCATTTTGTTCCGGATCAAGCCATATGTAGGGAATCTGGTTACGCGACAGGAAATCACGCACTTGATGGTCTTGCAGCGACCAGCGAGGACCGACCACCCTTAGCCCTTCAAACGGGGGGCGGTAATCATCGGTCCACGCCTCAAGCAGATCGTCCAATACTGGGTAAAGCTTATCCTCGGGCGGGTCCCAGGGCTTCGTCAGGTAGTAGTGGATCTTGGCGGAGTTTATAGCGCGAATCGCGGCCTCTGTATCCGCGTAGGCGGTCAGCAGGGCGCGCTTCGCCTCGGGGTATATGGCATTGGCCTTCTCCAGGAAGTCTACCCCCGACATGCCGGGCATTCTCTGGTCCGAAAGAAACAGCGCTACTGCGTCTCCACGCTCCTTTAGCTGCGTGCAGGTGTCGAGGGCCGCCTGGCCCGACGCAGCCCGCAGGATGCGGTAATTGGCGCCATATTGTCTGCGCAGATCCTGGACCACTGCTTCCAGGACGCTCACATCGTCGTCGACCGCTAAAATGACTGGCTTTCCCATAAAGACTAGTGTATTGCCTCCTCCGCAATGCCTTCTTCGCGTGGGCCCTTCTTCGTGCAGCTGGCCTTGGACGTATTATCTTGTCGCATTCGGAGCATCTGCACATTGTCCGCGGCTCATGCAAAGTTGCCTGTGATTTCGAACACTCCGAAATCCTCAAATAGTTGGCTTTGGGACAGATTCAAATATACGAGCTGCCCTCGGCGTGTTAAAGATAGCTCATCAACTTCGGCAGTTACTGCGTTCTTCAGACCTGCCGCTCTAAGTCGGCGCGGAGAGTCCTGCTTCGTTCACGAAGCGACATAGTCGTAACGATCTGTCTTGCTCGGTTCAAAGCACCTTAGGCATGTCACAAATCGATTGCTTTGATACTCGAAGTGTATTAATTATGTACATGCCAGAAGCCTTACCCGAGCACGTCGATATTTCCAGTGAGTAGGGACGCGCAGCCGGCTTTGATCACGACACGGCTGTATCCATCTCTGCGACCGGACAACATTCCGAACGGCAAATGCATGAAATGACAGTTGATGCCTAGATGATATGGCACTCAAGCGGCGCAGCACGATAGTTCCGGTGGCCGTGTTGGCATTAAGCTGAAAGAGGCTCTAGCGATGAATAAAGTGATTCTTGCGGACAATCAGGCCATTTTTCGCGCTGGAACGGCCAAAGTACTGGCTATGGAAGACGACATTCGCATCATCGCGCAGTGCGCTGACAAGGAGCGATTGTTCCACGCCGTTGATACCTTCCGGGGCGCAGTGGTCCTTTTCGCCGCATCGCTCAGGCTTGATGTGGGGCGGCTGACGGAGCACGCGCGGGTGGCGGGCAGCCGGGTGATAGCCATCGCCGAAAATTCCGAGGGTTCCCATCAGTACACTTCTGGCGGCGTTCACGGTGTCGTCTACCGTAATGTCACTGGAGCTGCGTTGATCGACTGTGTAAGACGCATCATTCAAGGAGACACGTGTGTACACGCGGTCTCTGCCGGCTTGCAGACTGAAGAAGAAGACCTGGTTGGGGCCCGTGTACGGGACCGGCTCACGGCGAAAGAAATCAAGATTGTCGCACTCATAGTGCAGGGATGCAAGAACAAGGAAATCGCAATACGCCTGGGCACCACTGAGCAGGTGATCAAGAACTATCTGCGAAGCGTATATGACAAGACAGGCGTGTCGGACCGGCTGGAGCTTGCTCTGTTTACGATCCACCATCGCGTGCTGGCTGAGGCCGCTGCGGAAGCCGGAAATCTGCTGCAGATGACCAGCGCCTAAGCTGTAGAATCGGCGACTTCCCCAGCCTTGTCACGTTCGCGCCGGTTCGAGGGCGCTATATCGAACGCCGGTCAGGCCCTCTGAAATCTCCCATAACCGGGCCGCTGCAGCCTCATCCAGTGCCTGCGGCTTCGCTTTTACCTCCTGCGGAGCTCCTCGCCACTCCAGCACGCCATCAGGCCCATAATAATGGCCGCCAAGCGCGTGCGGCGACGTTGCTCCATAAAGGGTGGGGTACGCTCCCTGCTCGTCGGATTGCGCTAACAGCGCCATAAACGTTGGAGCGATCCTGCTCTTCAAACCGCGACCCTTGCCTTGAGTGCTCGAAAAGATCGATGTCTTCGACAGGCCCGGGTGTACAGCAACACTGATGGCAGCACTGCCAGCGCTCGCCAACCGCCGGTTTAGTTCAAACGCGAAAAGCAGGTTAGCGAGCTTCGATTGACCATAAGGGGGCCAGGGGCTATAACCCCGCGTGTACTGTAAATCTTCAAAACGCATCTTTGCGCCCTTGTGCGCAATCGAGGCTACTGTTACAACACGGGCAGCCGGCGCAGCAAGTATCGCAGGAAGCAGCAAACCTGTGAGCGCGAAATGGCCGAGATGATTGGTCCCGAACTGTTTCTCGAATCCATCCACAGTGGTCTGGCGTGTGGGAATCGCCATCACCCCAGCATTGTTAATCAGCAGATCAAGCGGCTGGCCGGACTTGAGATAGGCTTCACCAGCGGCTCGAGTAGAAGCCAGGCTTGCAAGATCCAGGCCAGCCACTTCAATGTCAGCATTGGGCACTTCCTGCCTGATCCTTCGCCGAGCAGACTCGCCTTTGGCTGCATCACGGCAAGCCAGGACAATGGTGCAGCCCGCGATGGCAAGATGGCGCGCAGCCTGGAAGCCGATGCCGCTGTTCGCGCCAGTTATCAGCGCGCGTTTGCCGGAGAGAGATGGAATATCTGCTATGGTCCACTTGCTCATGAGCACCTCTTGGCCGTTTTAGATGAGATGCCGCCAGCAACCGGCTTGTAGTTCGCAAGTAGGTATTGAATTATGTCTGCGTCTGCCGTGCTTCGCCAAGGATCACACGGGCACTCATCTTCCTTCGTCCACGATAAAAAGATACGGTGATTGTGTCCCCTGCCTCGTGACGGTTCATCGCGTCGCTGATGTCCTGGGTACTGGTCACTTCCTGATCGTCGATACCGACGATCAGATCGCCGCCAAGCAGAATAGGGATGTTATCAAGGTCGGCCTGCTGTGACCCTCCGTGGAGACCGGCACGATCACAAGCCCCTCCGGGGACCACCTGCTGAATCAGCACACCATATTGCGCCCCGAGGTTCATTTGCTGGGCCAGATAGGGCTCGATCGAGATCGAGGATATGCCCAGCGAAGGCCGCCTTACCCGGCCATACTTCGCAAAATCAGCCAGCACCGCTTTGGCCGTATCTATAGGAATCGCGAATCCGATACCTGCACTCTGCTCCACATCCTGGTTAGGATTTGTAGCGATGAGGGAATTAATGCCGATGACCTCGGCGCGCGAATTGAGCAACGGCCCCCCGGAATTGCCAGGGTTGATAGCGGCATCCGTCTGAATCGCGTTTTCTATAGGCGCTCCCTGCGGCCCGTGAATCGAGCGAATCGCGCTGATGATCCCGGTCGTCATCGTTCCCGTCAAACCGAAGGGATTTCCGATAGCGTAGACTTTTTGCCCCACGACCAGGTTCTTCGAATCGGCGAGCACTGCTGGAACCAGGTTCGGCGCGTCTATCTGCAGCATGGCGAGATCGTGGGAAGCGTCCTTGCCGACGATGCGTGCCCTGTATTTATGCTTGTCGCTGAGGGTGACTTCGATCTGCTGCGCGTTGGCAATCACGTGGTAGTTGGTCAGCACGTGCCCGGACTTATCAAGGACGAACCCTGAACCCTGCCCTTCCTGGGGCACAGGCTGGTAAAAAAAGTCGTAGGCGACCGCGGTGGAGGTGATGTTTACCACCGATGGCAGTGCGCGCTTGTAAACCTGAATGTTGCCGATCTCTTCCGCGTCGTAAGCGGGCTGAGCATGGGCCTCGGTCAACTCCAGCGGCGAGGTGGCGCCGCCCAGCAGTGTACTCGACGCGTCTTTGGTAGAAAGGCCATCTGCGGAGTCGAGCCGGCCCACATGCAAGGGATTGCCATGGCTGGCCCAGTACCAGAACGCACCAACGATCAGTACTACGAGAACTACACGTCGAAATCTCATGCTGGTTCCTATCCTACTTTCACCGGGACCCTCGGATGGCAGACCACCATCAGCGGACTAGCCGGCGCGGCTACCTTCTTTGGGATGCTTCGGCTTTGAGCTTTTCGTATATGTGGTTTACTGCCGTTTCCATCTCCGGTAACTTGCCGCTGTTGTCAATCACGTAATCCACGAACGGAATCTTTTCGCTGTCGGGTATCTGCGCCGCAAGCCTCAACTTCGCCGCCACCCGCAGATCTCTTTCCGGGTTGGACCCCGGAGCAGGCGCATTCGAGCCGCGCTCCAGGCCCCGGCCAACGTATCGGGCAACCTTTTGGTCGTCGGCAGCTATGACCAGGATGATGCGATCAAATCGTTGTCGCCACCCTGGTACCGTCCCCCTGCCCCATTGCTTCTCATTGCCGTCAGAATCGTTGCCGCCGTGCCCCGTTGACTCGCCACTTGCTTCAAAAATCAATGCGGACTCAACCATCACAATGGCACGCTGATCGCTGTGGAAGATGGCAGCCATCCTCGCCTCCTCCTCCGCTATCACAGCCGGATGGACGATCCGGTTCAACTCGCCCAGACGTCCGTAACGAAATGCAAGCTCGGCAAGTCTCCCGCGATCCAACCTGCCATCCGCCGACACAATCCCATTCCCAAAATGTCCAACCAGCTCACGGAAGACTGCTTGCCCGGGCTGCATCAGCTCCCGGCCAATCTCGTCCGCCTGAATTACATAGACCCCTAAAGCTGCGAACAGATGCGCGGCCGTAGATTTCCCGCTGCTTAGCCCGCCGGTGAGCCCCACGCGAAGCATGTCAGGCGCGCCTCCCTAATATCTAGCTATCCAGCGAATCAAAGCGGCAGACCACGTCTCAGCTTTGCAGCTCTCACCGTGTTGGCCATTAACATAGCGATGGTGAGTGGCCCAACGCCCCCAGGGACCGGGGTATAAGCCCCAGCTCCAGCGAAGGCCCGAGGGTGTATGTCGCCAACCAATGTCGAACCCTTCAATAGGAACATTTCCTCACGCCGGGTGTCGCCGGCAAAGAACTCATCGAACATCTCGCGGTCGACAATGCGATTGATGCCTACGTCGAGCAGAGTAGCGCCCGGCTTCACCATGTCGGGGGTAACGAAACCCGGCTTGCCGATAGCTGCGACCAATATGTCCGCGCTTCGGCAATGGGCGGCAATGTCTCGGGTCCTGCTGTGACATATCGTCACCGTGGCATTCTGCTGCAGCAGCAGGATGCTTATGGGTTTTCCGACGATGTCGCTTCGCCCCAGCACCACGGCGTTCTCTCCAGCAATCGGCAGGCCGCTGCGCTTGAGGATTTCGATCATGCCTGCCGGCGTACAGGGCGCAAGGGCGGGCTGGCCGGTTTGCAGCCGGCCCACGTTGACAGGGTGGAACCCGTCCACATCCTTATCCGGCGAAACGGCCTCCAGCAGCCGCTTGGCATCAACCTGGCCCGGCAAAGGCAGTTGGACGAGGATGCCGTCTACGTCCTCGCGCGAATTCAAACTTGCGATCAAAGCCAGCATCTCGTCTGTAGTAACTGTCGCCGGCGGAGTGATCAGATCGCTGAAGATGCCCAGTTCTTCGCAGGCCTTGACCTTACTTCGCACGTAAATTTGCGATGCAGGAGAGTCCCCTACAAGCACCGCCGCTAGACCGGGCTGAATGCCTTGCTCTCTCAGACTAGAGACCTCTACAGCCACTTCGAGCTTGATCGCGACCGCGATCTCAGTCCCGTTCAGGAGCCTCGGTGTCGTCAAACTGCCCCGACTAGTCATGTACTGTGGATACCCATAGATGCAACTCAAGTGCGCCGCGGTGCAGATAGATGACCTATCAGCAGCGACCCTTCGTCATGGTAATGGATGCACATCGGTGCTGGCGATAAACTTGTCGAATGGCCGAACTCACTGCCGAACTACCGGGCTATGTGGTGTGCCCCGTCTGCTTGGGCCCCTTGAAGCATTGCATAGCGGCAGCGGAACCTGCCAGGACTACAGCTAACTGCCCGAAAAGCCATTGCTACTCAGAATTCTTCCAATGCGTAGACTGCGGGAACCTTTATCCCGTGGTCGATGGAATTCCCGTGCTACTGGAAGGACGCGCGCTCCCTCCGGCCAAGCGGGATTGAACGCGGCTGCCGCAAGTGTCTCGCCGCCATACATCTACGTCCCATCTTGGGCATTCCGGCACTCATCTGTTCCGGCTCATAGACAAAACGCCGGAGATACCGATAGAGACTCGCGGGCAAAAGCAGCCGGACGCAGACGGTAATCGGGATTATCCGTTTGCAGAGGAATTGCCTGATTGGACGGGAAAGAAATACGCAAAATAGCGGGCCGGGAAAAGGCCGCAGCAACGAATAGCGGCCCTCCGGTGTCTAACCGTGCAAATCCAGAAATGGGTTTGTACCAGCCGGGCCCGGGCAACCGCACTGCATCTCTCAAGCGAGGTCGAGGGCAATGATCAGCAACAACATGGTCGAGAAATTTTCTGTTACCGAACTGGCCAACTTGCGAAATGAACTTCTCCACTCAGGGCTGGATTCCTGGCAGGCTGCTGAAGTCGTCACTTGTTTCCTGTCGGGCCGCGGTTATGGCACCAATGCTGAAGACCTGCGCTCCGCGGTACATCTTCTTGAGGGAGTGTGTTGCAGCTTTGACCGCATGCAGCAGGTGCTTGAAAGAGTAGCGCTGGTCATGTAGTTGCTTTGTGGCAGGACCGGGGTGATGGTCCAGCCTTTAGCTACTCGTATTTCAGCGACTCAACCGGATCAAGCTGGGCCGCCCGGGTGGCCGGCAATGTGCCGAATATAACTCCGACCAGCGTCGAGGTAACCAGCGCCACTACGATAGAAACGCTCGAGATGGGTAGCTGGTAGTCAGTGAAGAAGCGCACCGAGAGCGGAATGGCGAGTCCGACTCCGACTCCAACCAGGCCGCCGCTCAGCGAGATGAAGACCGCCTCCACCAGGAATTGAAGCTTGATCTCGCGCGCCGTCGCGCCAAGCGCCTTGCGAATGCCGATCTCCCGGATACGGGCGCGAACGTTGGCCAGCATGATGTTCATGATGCCCACTCCACCCACCGCGAGGGTGACTGCAGATACCAGGAACAGCACGATAGTAAGGGCATTCGCAATCTCTTCGGCAGTAGTAAGCATCCCGATCATATTGAATGCGGTGTACACCGAGCTGGGCTGATGACGGCTTTGCACAACCTTGACGATCTGTTTCGAGGCCTCGACCACGTCGTTGCGGTCTCGAATGGAAAAGAAAATCTGTTTGACTGTGTCCGTCCCCTGGAAGTAGCGGGCCACTGTATATGGAACCAGGATCGTCTCGTCGGCAATCTCAGTCTGTCCGAAGGTGTCGATTCGCTCTTTGAAAGTGCCAATCACGGTAAAGGGGATGCCGTGGAGTTCGAAACTCTGATTGATCGCAGCGTCGGCGCTCCCGAAGCGCTCACGCGCAAACGGCTGCGTCACAACGGCCGCCTTGGTGTGTGTCTGCTCATCCTGCTCATCGAAGAAGCGCCCTGATAGCACCACCAGATTTCGCACATCCCGGTATTGCGGACTGACCCCCAGCACCAGAACGTCCTTGACCACTCCGCCACCAAAGCTGATGCGATCATGCATTTCGAGCATTGGCGACGAAGCCGCAACCGCAGGAACCTGTTCGACGACCGCAGCCTCATCATCGCGAGTCAGAAAATCGCTGCGGGTGTCCGTGACTGCTCCGGCGCCCCCGCCCGAGTACTCGAGCTCCACCATGTTAGTGCCGATGCTCTGCAACTCGTTGACGATGTACTCCTTGCCGGTCATCCCGATGGTGACCACAAGAATCAACGAAGCAGACCCAATCACCATGCCGAGCGCAGTGAGCGCAAAGCGCACCTTGCTCGCGCGGAAGCTGTCCAATGCAAGACGCACAATCTCGCTGAGCACCATGGTGCGCTTAGCGCTGGCCAGAGTGCTCTCAAAGGACGCCAGGCTATGGATACGGTGAGGAACCATCAGTTATGTAGACGCCGCAGCACAGGGAAGGGTTCTTTTCCGGCAGGCTGCTGTAGTCCTGCCATCCCAACGTGGATGGGGGCTTAGAACTTCCTACAGCGAATCGAGTCTTGGGCTTCTAGGGACGTGGCAATGCCAACGTTTTCCATTGACGCAGCATACACAACAGCGCTTCAGCCACCGCCCGAACCTATATGGATGACATGGCCGCCACCGTCGAATACGACCTTCTTCCGGCCTGCCGATTCACATGGAGCCTTGCATCTTTCGTGGCCGGGGTTCCAGGTGAAGGCCACATCCACCCCATCTGCATCGTGAACAGGGACAGCCGGTCCCCACGCATCGCCCGCCTTGAAAAATATGTTGCACGGCAGGTAAGGTTCAAATGCATCGCGGTTGTTGTTGCAGAAGGTCACGTCTTCCTTGAAATGGAGGTAGACCTCCGCATCCATTGGAACGTGGATGATACCTGTCTCGCGGCGGGGAACATCGATGATTATCGTGGACACAATCTTCTCCAGTACTTCCTGTAAACACCGTCAAGCCGGGTTGCCTAAATCCATCGCTCGGATGTGTTCAGCCAGGTCACTTAGGTTCTTTTCTCCTCAGGAATATCTGGTCTCCGGTCATCGCAAGTATTTGCAGCACTACCCGGAAACGAGAAGGAATCGAGGGCTTAACATTTAGTAGCGAGACTATCAGGCTTTTAGCTGCCGGCCAAAAGCCAGCGAAGTCCGGGGTCTTTCCAACTGCTTCGAATGCTGCCTTCAAGGCGATTATGTCTTTGCGGGTGACCGACGATGATCCCCCTGACCCGATATGGATAATGTGGCCGGCAAGGTTGCCGGGATTTATGATCGGATCTGTACATGCGGCCTTCATGGGCTGGCTCTC
>DASWUZ010000299.1:0-3049 GCA_036401395.1 Acidisarcina sp. | reverse complement strand
GCGCACAGGACGAAATTCGCATCAAGCAATCTTTAGAAGAAGAGCGCCGCCGCATCGTCGAGTCAGCCGAACATGAAATCGAATCGGCGGGAGTGGCAGCGCAGCGCAGGCTGAAGCAGTTCGCCGCAGAGCTGGCCATTGAACGTGCCACCCGCGATCTGCGGCTCACACCAGAGGCGGACCGGTTGCTGGTTTCGGACTTTGGCAAGCAGCTTAACCTTGGCAACACTGGCCTCGGCCGCGGAGGGCGCAACTAATGTCCATCGTCGCCACTCGCTATGGCCGTGCGCTTGCGGATGTCGTCGCCGATACTCCACTCGACCCGCTTTTTGTCGATGCGCAGTTGGATGACTTCGCCGCCGCATGGCATGACAGCGCGGACCTGCGCGAGATCATGGAGAATCCCAGCTTCCCCACTAATCAAAAGCTGGCCATTCTCGACAAGCTCAATTCCCGTTTGCAGATGTCGGCACAAGTACGAAACTTCATCGCCGTCCTCATCAGCAATGACCGGCTCGTGATTTTTGACGATGTACTCGCCGCGTATCGGGTGGAAAGAGACCGTCGGCAAGGCGTTCAGGAAGTGGAAGTAGTCAGCGCGCGCAAGCTCGAAGAGGCGGAGCGGCAGGAACTTGAGGGCCATGTAGCGGAGCTCGCCGGCAGCAGAATTCACGCAAATTTTGAGGAGGACGGCACCCTGCTTGGCGGCGCGGTCATCAAGATTGGAAGTACGGTCTACGACGGTTCGGTGCGCGGACGCCTCGACCGGCTCAGAGAGCAACTCGTTTCAAACTAGGCCGCAGGACACCGGTCTCAGCAGCCGCAAAAAAGATTCCGTTGGGAAAGTGGAAGCATGGCGCAGATCAAGGCAGATGAAATAACGCAGCTCCTCCGGGAGCAGATTGAAAACTACGACTCGAAGATCGCGGTCGATGAAGTAGGCACGGTAGTCTCGCTGGGCGATGGTATCGCCCGGCTCCACGGCCTGGACAAGGTCATGGCCGGCGAGCTGCTCGAGTTTCCGCACGGTATTGCGGGGCTCGCCATGTCGCTCGAAGAGGACCAGGTCGGCTCGGTGCTGCTCGGCGACTATACCGAGATTCGCGAGGGCGACACGGTCAAGCGGACGGGGAAGATTCTCAATGTGGCCGTAGGTGACGCCATGATTGGCCGCGTCGTTAATGCGCTCGGCCAGCCGATCGACGACAAGGGCCCCATCGAGACGACAGAGACTCTGCCGATGGAGCGCCTCGCTCCCGGCGTGATCGATCGTTCCCCGGTTCGCGAGCCGATGGCTACCGGATTGAAGGCCATCGACAGCATGATCCCCGTCGGTCGCGGCCAGCGCGAGCTGATTATCGGCGACCGCCAGACTGGCAAAACCGCCGTCGCGCTCGACACCATCATCAACAATGCGAAGAACAACCTGATCTGCATTTACTGCGCGATCGGGCAGAAGCGTTCTTCGGTGGCGCAGGTTGTGCAGACGCTGAGTGAGTACGGCGCGATGGCCTACACCATCGTCGTCGCCGCCACCGCATCCGAACCGGCCCCGCTACTCTATCTCGCTCCCTACGCCGCGACTGCGATCGGCGAATACTTCCGCGACAACGGCCGCCACGCCCTCGTTATCTACGACGATCTCTCCAAGCACGCGATGGCTTATCGCGAAATTTCGCTGCTGCTGCGCCGTCCCCCAGGCCGCGAGGCTTATCCCGGAGACGTTTTCTATCTCCACTCGCGCCTGCTGGAGCGCTCCTCCAAACTCAGCGACGAAAAGGGCGGAGGCTCGCTCACCGCGCTGCCGATTATCGAGACCCAGGCCGGGGACGTGTCCGCTTATATTCCGACGAACGTCATCTCGATTACCGACGGCCAGATTTATCTGGAGACGGACCTCTTCAACTCGGGTGTGCGACCGGCCGTCAACGTCGGCCTCTCTGTAAGCCGCGTCGGGGGCGCAGCCCAGATCAAGGCGATGAAGCAGGTTGCCGGAACCCTGAAGCTAGACCTCGCGCAGTATCGCGAACTCGCGGCCTTTTCGCAGTTTGGCAGCGATCTCGACAAAGTGACGCAGAACCAGCTCAACCGTGGCAAACGCCTAACTGAACTACTCAAGCAGCCACAGTTTTCGCCGCTCCCTACCGAGAAGCAGGTAGTGCTGATCTATGCCGGTACTAATGGCTATCTCGACGACCTTAAGGTGGAACAGATTCGGGAGTTTGAAGTCGGGTTATATAAGTATCTTGACTCGGCGCAGTCGGCGCTGCTCAACGACATCATCACCAAGAAGACTCTCGACGACGACATCAAGGGGCGCATCAACGCTGCGCTCAAGGAGTATAAGCAGAACTTCTTCGACGAGCATAACGAGGCGAAATTAAGTGAGTCGTCCGTCAAGCCTCTCGACGAGGGCGAAAAGAAGAAGGCCGAGCAGACCACGCCGGCAGCCGCACCCGAGCCAGCTTCGGCAGCGAAGTAAGACCAGCGAAACAACAATGGCAAACGTCCTCGATCTCCGCCGGCGCATTCGCAGTGTGAAGAACACGCGCCAGATCACCAAGGCCATGAAGATGGTTTCGGCGGCCAAGCTGCGCCGCGCGCAGGAGCGGGCGATGTCGAGCCGCCCGTATCAAAAGATGATGGCCGGGGTGCTCAACTCGCTTAAGCGCCGCATTGAAATTTACGATCCCATCACCGGAGATATTCGGCACCCGCTGCTGCTAACGCGGCCTGAGAAAAATATTCTCATCGTCGTCGTGTCGGGCGACAAGGGATTCGCGGGCGCGTTCAACGCCAACATTCTCAAGGCGTCATTTAATTTTCTCGACGCGAATGGCGACAAGCAGATCGATGTGGAGGCCATTGGACGCAAGGGCCGCGACCTCTTCCGCCGCCGCTACCCGACCGCGAAATTTCCCGAGCCGGTGGAAGGCGCGCATCCCGATGAGCCGCGACCGGACCGCACCCGTGCCGGTGCGATCGAAGTGACCGGTGATCATCCTGGCATGCTCGACAAGCTTCAGTACGACCGCGTTCGCGAAGTAGC
>DASWUZ010000298.1:0-2249 GCA_036401395.1 Acidisarcina sp. | reverse complement strand
GCAATCTCCTCGGCGGTGAAGCGGCCGGCCTCCATCATCAGCCGTGCAGATTCTACGCGCAGCCGTTCGACGGCTTTTGCAGGTGACTGGCCCGTTTCCTCTCTGAACAGCCGGCTGAATTGCCGCGGACTCAGAAAAGCGGCGCTCGCCAACGCGTCTACAGACAACGGACTGCTCAAATGTTCCTTTGCGTAAGTGAGGGCGGTCTGGACGCGATCGGATTGCGCGTTCAGATCCAACAAGGTTGAGAACTGCGACTGTCCGCCGGCCCGACGATGATAGACGACCAGGATTTTGGCGATCACACGAGCAATGCCGGCGCCAAGATCCTTCTCCACCAGAGCCAGCGCAAGATCGAGCGCGGCGCTCATGCCTGCCGAGGTCCATATTGGTCCATCGATCGTAAAGATCCGATCTCCTTCGACGGTAATCTTCGGATAGTTGCGCTGCATGTCTCTCGCGAACTGCCAGTGGGTAGTTGCTCGTCGACCGTCAAGCAATCCTGCTTCCGCGAGAACGAGCGCACCGGTACAAATCGAGGCAATCCGCCCGGTCCGATGAGCGGCAGAACGAAGGTAGTTTAACAATCCCGGAGTCGCTGCCGGGAGCGTTATGCCGCCCGCAACGATGAGGGTATCGAAGGTGCGGCGTTTGAACGTCGACGTCTGAATCTTATATCCCAGTGAGGTAGCGACCGCGCCGCCGTGCTCCGAGAGCAGCGTAACTTCGTACTCCGCCGCCCCAAGTCTCCAGTTTGCTGTTTCGAACACACTCGTCGCGGCGAAGCTCATCGGAGAAAAAGTGGGATAGACGATGAGGCCGATTTTGTGCATCTGGGCTGCCCGACTTCAATGTATACGACCGCGCACGGAATGTCCTAAAAAGTTGCACCTATGACCTTCGGGGCACCTAACAAACACGCTATGGTCCAGTCAGGCGCCGGCAATAGAGCCGGCTTGAAACCAGGCTGGCGATCGTTGCGTCCGACGAATGCAGAGGTCACCTGGCAGAAAAGGTCGCGCTTGGCATCGCCGCGCCCCTGGCGCTTTAGCCCACGGAAGCCCATGTCAATGCCTAACAACAATAGCATCAAGTGAATATCAAAGGACAGTGCCTCATGAGTACAGCCACCATTAACGATAAAACGCAGGGCATGATGGCGGGCTTCCCGGCACCGTGTCCTTGCACCAGGGTTTTCTCGGAAGCCAGCATGCGCACCACATTGCAGGACAAAGTCAACGCCGAGCTGCTCGCCCTCATCAAGGCCTGACGGAGCGTTCATAACCACATGAATACCAAACTATCTTTCAGCGAGCGCTACGTTCCGCGAGGGCAGGGAAGGGTCTACGCCCGCGATTACGAAGGCGCGGGTCCTGCCTTTGTGCTGATGCATGGCTTCCCCGATAACCTGCGCATCTACGACGAACTGATCCCCTACCTCGTAGCCAGCGGGCGACGGGTCGTCACGTTCGATTTCCTGGGCTTTGGTGCTTCCGACAAACCTCCCGGCGCTACTTACAGTTTCGAGCAGCAGCTCGGTGACCTCGAAGCGGTCGTCGAGGTCCTTGGCCTTGGCAGGTTTGTGCCGGTCGCGCACGATGCGTCCGGCCCTGCAGCGATCAATTTCGCGATTGAGCACCCGGACCGCGTCGACTCCGTGTGCATGCTCAATTCCGCCTACGCCGATGCACCCACCGTCCACTGGCCGGAGATGATCGAGCTGTTCGCGACAAAAAGCTTTATGGCGCTCGCACGTGCGATCGCGGAAAGTCCGGAACAGTTTGGCTGGTTGCTCAACTGGCAGAAGCAGCAGTTCCTGGATGCCCTTCCGGACAGCCAGAAAGCGCATTATGAGGAGTTCGTTGGTCCACTCATTGCAACTAACTTCATCCAACAGCCCGGCTCTGGCCCCGCGTTTGTGCAGATGACGGCTCAATTTTTCCAGGAAATCGCCCGAAACGTCGAGCGGCTACCCAAGGTCCAAGCGCTGGATATTCCGGTTAAACTCATCTGGGGACAGCACGATCCTTACCTAACGTTGGCCATGGCCGAGCGGCGCCAGGGGCAGTTGAAAAATGCTTCCCTCACGGTTATCCCGGCGGGCCACTGGCTGCAAGTTGATGAGCCGAAGCAAGTAGCCAAGGCAATGCTGTCATGACGAATCGCAACTCCCATAAGGTCTCCCGCCGGGTCGCGCCCTTGACCAAACTCGCCGGCCTGAGCGTCCTCCTCGCAACGGGTCCAATCGC
>DASWUZ010000297.1:0-2730 GCA_036401395.1 Acidisarcina sp. | reverse complement strand
TTCTTGCCGACGTACCAGCCAGTAGATCCATCGGATCAAGAGGATGAAGGCGGCCGCCGCCACCCCAGTGAGGGCCGACATCAGGACGGCTGAGGCTCGGGGAGAGTCAACCAGGTGAAAGGGAGCGGTGATCGGCTCGCTCGTCGATCCCGTCAGCCACGCGTAAATGATCCCGAGCACGATTCCCGGCACTGTTAAAGCGTCCGGCAGCAGCATCGTTTCGGCATCCATGACAGCCAGGCCTACTAGCAAGAAGCACAATGCGGCGGAGCCCGCCCCTCTCAACGAAAGCCCAAATGTAAGGAAACAAAGCAGGAATAGTGCCGCTGTCACAGCCTCGACCGCGGGGTAGCGGAACGAGATGCGCGAACCGCAGGCGCGGCAGTGTCCGCGAAGCAGCAGCCAACTGAGCAGAGGTACGTTGTCTATCGCGCGAATTTCATGATGGCATTGCGGGCAGCGCGAAGGCGGTCGCACCACCGACTCGCCCGCTGGCAGGCGCGAAATGCACACGTTCAGAAAGCTGCCAAAGGCGAACCCGAACAGCACCGTGAAAACTGCGCTCAGAGTATGCACGTCTGCGGCAGTATACGGTGCTGGCGCGCAAGACGCTGTAGCCCGCGATCAAGGAGGGTTTGAGCCTCGGAGTCCGGTTCGGGTTAAAGTTGTAGAAATGGCCGAGGACGCTGACAGTTCGAGCGCTTGCGTTGAGGGCGCTAACGTGAATGCACCTGAGGCCGGACTCCTCGGTGCGGCACAGGTTTTCGGCGAGGCCGTGGCGATCATGGCACGTTTGCGCGGGCCCCACGGCTGCCCCTGGGACCGCGAACAGAACTTCGACAGCATTCGCGAACACACGATCGAAGAGGCTTACGAAGTGCTCGACGCTATCGAGCGACGCAACTGGCCAGACCTCAAAGATGAGCTGGGCGACCTGCTGCTGCAAGTGCTTTTTTATTCGCAGATGGCGGCTGAGGCGGGACACTTCACCATTGAGGAAGTTATCGCGGGGCTCAATCGGAAACTGATTCGGAGGCACCCTCACGTATTTGGAGATGAAGCTTCAAAGGCCGCGGGCAACGCGACTGCGGACGCTCTTGAAACGCAAGGAATCGACGCGCAACAAGTGCTGCGCAACTGGGACACGATCAAGCAGGCTGAAAAGATCGGGTCAGCAGGTGCTGCGGACCCGCGCGCAGAAGGCCGTCTTTCATCTGTTCTCAAATCGATGCCGGCGCTTATGGAGGCAGCAAAGCTCGGTTCCAAAGCCGCAAAGGTCGGCTTCGACTGGCCCGATGCACAGGGGCTCTTCTCGAAAATCGAGGAAGAATCGGCCGAACTTCGCGAGGCGATGGCAAAAGAAGGATCGATTAAGCAAAGTAGCCACCATGCCGTTGAGGAAGAGCTCGGCGACCTGCTATTTACAGTAGCGAACCTGGCCCGGCACTTGAAAGTCGAACCAGAGTTGGCCCTGCGTGAAAGTAACGAAAAGTTTCGTCGCAGATTTGGAGCGATGGAAGCTGACTCTGCGCTTCCTCTGGAACGACTCACCTCCGATCAGTTGGAGGAGTTGTGGACCAGGGCAAAAGTCGCCGAGGCCGCGGTCGCGCTCCGCGCCGGTGGGGGGCCAGTCGAAAGTGCTCCCGGCGGCTAGGTATGGCGTCCGATATTGTGAAGCGGAGCACGCGACATCTTAATTTTGGTCGTATTCCACAGCTAAATGACCCATTTCATGGTAGTTTGCGCTGCGCTCCTTGCTAAGATAGCTCCAGCTCACGGAATCAAAGCCTGTTAGGACTATGGACCCCGCTACCTGAAGCCGGCTGCCTGAAACCCTCTATGAAGATAGACTCGATCCTTCTCCGCGAACTACGCATTCCCCTCGTACGACCTTTTCGAACCAGCTTTGGCGTCACCACGGATCGGCGTATCCTCCTGGTCGAGGTCCGGGCTGAGGGACTCTCCGGCTGGGGCGAATGCACCGCCGGTGAGCATCCTTATTTCAGCGAAGAGACGATCGACACCGCCTGGCAAGTGCTGCTTACGGAATTGGTGCCGGCGCTGGCGGCTGCCGAGGTGAAACATGGCGGCAACTGTCCGGGCATATTCAAACAAGTTCGCGGTCATCGCATGGCCAAGGCGGCGCTCGAAAATGCAGTCTGGGACCTCGAAGCACAAATGCGCGGCGTGTCGCTCGCCAGTTTGCTCGGCGGCACGCGCCAAGTCATCTCCTGTGGCGTTTCAATCGGGATTCAGCCGAGCGTTGGACAGTTGCTGGACCAGGTCGAGATTGAGCTGGCCGCCGGCTATCAGCGCATCAAGCTGAAGTGCCGTCCCGGGCTCGATGTTGAATTGTTCGAGCCGGTCCGCAATCGCTGGCCCGGGATCATGCTGAGCTGCGACGCCAACTCAGCATACCGTCTGCGCGACGCCGATCATATCGCTAAGTTCGACGACTTCAACATGCTTATGGTTGAGCAGCCGCTGTGGGCTGACGATTTCTACTTTCACTCCCTGCTGCAAAAACGCATGGCGACGCCGATTTGCCTCGATGAATCGATTCGCAACCGTCGCGACGCTCTCGCCGCAATCGAGATGGAGTCGTGCCGGATTATCAACATCAAGTTGGGCCGGGTTGGCGGCTTCAGCGAGGCGATCGCCGTTCACAACGCGGCACAGGAACGCGGTATTCCCGTGTGGTGCGGTGGCATGCTGGAGAGCGGCATAGGC
>DASWUZ010000296.1:0-19241 GCA_036401395.1 Acidisarcina sp. | reverse complement strand
CTGACGCCGATGATGTGCGCGAAGCTGCTGCGCCACAAGAAGCCGGAAGAGCAAGGTCGGGTTTACCGCGCCTCCGAGCGCTTTTTCGGGCGAGTAATCGAGAGCTACGGACGCATGTTGCAGGTGGTGCTGCGTTATCGGTTCACCACCTTGATGGTCACCATCGCGACCCTGGTGCTGACGATCTTCCTCTACGTCGTGGTGCCCAAGGGATTCTTTCCCGTCGAAGATACGGGTGTACTGCTGGGCATCTCCGAAGCGCCTCAAACGGTCTCGTTCCCGACCATGGCGCGAAGGCAGCAAAACCTCGCTTCGGTCATTCTGCAAAACTCGAATGTGGAAAGTCTGTCGTCTTTTATTGGCGTCGATGGCGCCAACATGACAATGAACAGCGGCCGCATCCAGATCAACCTGAAGCCTCGCACGCAGCGAAAGAACACGGCGCAGGAAGTCATCGACCAGTTGCAGCCCGAGCTTGCAAAGGTGGAAGGCGTCACCCTATATCTGCAGCCGCTGCAGGACCTCACTGTCGCCGATGCCGTCAGCCGCACGCAGTACCAGTACACCTTGCAGGACGCGAACGCTTCGGAGCTGGCAGAATTTACGCCAAGGCTGGTGGCCGAACTCAGCAAGCAACCGGAGCTTCGTGACGTGGCCAGCGACCTGCAATCGGAAGGTTTGCAGACTACGCTGGTGATTGATCGCGATACCGCCTCGCGTTTTGGGGTGACCCTGCAATCGATCGACAACACCCTCTACGACGCGTTTGGCCAGCGCCAGATCTCGACCATGTTCACGCAGTTGAACCAGTATCATGTGGTGCTCGAGGTGGCGCCCGGGTTCCAGAAAAATCCGAGCGATCTGGGCAGCATCTATGTGCCGTCCACTACCGGCACGCAGGTGCCGATGAGCGCCTTTACCCACGTTGAAGAATCAACGACGCCGCTCGCGCTCAATCACCTCGACCAGTTCGCCTCGACAACCCTGTCGTTCAACCTTGCGCCTGGGGATTCCCTTGGCAACGCAGTCAACGCCATCAAACGTGTTGAACAGCAGATTGGAGTTCCGGCGAGCATCAACGCCAGTTTCCAGGGTACGGCCGCGGCCTTCCAGTCTTCGCTGTCAAACGAACCTATCCTTATCCTTGCGGCTCTGATCACTGTCTACATCGTGCTGGGCGTGCTTTACGAGAGCTACATCCATCCGGTCACGATTCTCTCCACGCTGCCTTCGGCTGGAGTCGGCGCAATTCTGGCGCTGCTGATCTTCAAAACTGACCTCAGCGTGATCGCGATCATAGGAATCATCCTGCTGATCGGCATCGTGAAAAAGAATGCGATTATGATGATTGACTTCGCGCTGGAGGCGGAGCGCAGTGAGGGCAAATCCCCCGAGGAGTCGATCTATCAGGCGTGCCTGCTGCGCTTCCGTCCAATCATGATGACTACCCTTGCAGCGCTACTTGGGGGGCTTCCTTTGGCGCTAGGCACGGGTGTTGGGTCGGAGTTGCGCAAGCCGCTGGGGATCACCATCGTGGGCGGATTGATTGTTTCGCAGATGCTGACTCTGTTTACTACCCCGGTAATTTATCTGTACTTTGACCGGCTGGCGCAGCGCTTCTCGCGCGGCACGAGCCGCCAGGCCGGCGACCGTGAAGTCCCCGGCACTGACCGGATGCCTACCACGGCAACGGTCTCGGCGGATTAACTATGCATCTCTCCGCTGCATTCATCCGCCGCCCGGTCGCAACTTCGCTGCTCAGCCTGGCCCTGCTTCTGGCTGGCTCCGTTGCGTATGTGCTGCTGCCGGTAGCATCGCTGCCGGAGGTGGAGTATCCGACCGTCTCGGTTGGAAGCGGACTGCCGGGCGCAAGTCCGGAGACGATGGCATCGTCGGTAGCTACGCCCCTGGAGCGACAGTTTGGCAGGATCGCGGGCGTCACCCAGATGACGTCTACCAGCTCGCTCGGGGCCACGAGCGTAACGTTGCAGTTTGATTTGAACCGCAATATCGACGCGGCCGCGCGCGATGTGCAGGCGGCGATCAACGCGGCCCGGGGACAACTACCGGCCAATCTGCCGCAGCGGCCCACTTACCGTAAAGTGAACCCCGCGGACGCACCGATTCTGATCCTTGCGCTCACCTCGCCTACCCTGACTCAGGGACAGCTTTACGATGCGGGCGACTCCATTCTGGCGCAGAAGATCGCGCAGATTGAAGGGGTTGGCCAGGTCTTCGTCGGGGGCAGCGCACAGCCGGCAGTACGTGTAGAGGCCAATCCTGCGCAGCTGGTTGCCTATGGCATAGGACTTGAAACCTTGCGCACCACTCTGGGCGCAGTCAACATGAACAGCGCGAAGGGCTATCTCAGCGGCGGCCAGCGCTTCTCCACCATCGTCGATAACGACCAGTTGCACCGCGCCGACGAATATGCACCCCTCATTGTTACGTATAAGAACGGGGCCGCGGTCCGCCTGCAGGACGTAGCGCAGGTGACCGACTCAGTTTCGGACATTCACACGGCCGGGCTGGCAAACGGCAGACCTGCGGCTTTGATGATCATATTCAAGGTGCCGGGCGCAAATGTGATCGACACAGTTGACCGCGTGCTTGCCTCACTGCCTCTGCTGAAGGCCTCCATCTCTCCGATGATCAGCCTCGATGTGGTCATGGACCGCACCACGACGATTCGCGCCGCCGTCCACGACGTTGAAGTCACGCTGCTGATCTCGATCGCGCTAGTGGTGCTGGTGGTGTTCGCCTTCCTGCGAAACACCTGGGCCACGATCATTCCGAGCGTGGCAGTTCCACTCTCCCTGGTTGGAACTTTCGGAGTGATGTATCTACTTGGCTACACCCTGGACAACCTCTCGCTCATGGCCCTGACCATCTCGACCGGGTTCGTCGTGGATGATGCAATCGTGGTGATCGAGAATATAACGCGCTACCTGGAGCAGGGCCTTACCCCTTTTCAAGCGGCGATGCGTGGGTCCAAAGAGATTGGTTTTACGGTGCTCTCGATGAGCACCTCGCTGATCGCGGTCTTCATACCCATCTTGTTGATGGGCGGAATCGTGGGGCGGCTCTTTCGCGAGTTTGCAGTGACACTGAGCGTCGCTATTGCCGTGTCATTGCTGGTCTCTCTCACCACCACGCCGATGTTGTGCGCCAGGTTTCTTAAGTCCCAGAAGGACCGCGAGCACGGCCCCCTCTACAACGCCAGCGAGCGCTTCTTCGACTGGATGCTGCGCGGTTATGACCGGGGGTTGCGCTGGGTGCTGCGTCATGAGGTCACCGTCCTGCTCATTGCGATCGGCACGCTGGGGTTGAGTATTTTCCTATTCATCTATGTGCCGAAAGGTTTTTTCCCACAGCAGGACACAGGCAGGCTGGGCGGATCGACGCGCGCCACGCAGGATATTTCCTTCGACGCCATGAAACAGAAACAGGCGCAGTTTGCTGATATTGTGCAGCGTCAGGCGGGCGTCGCGTCGGTTGTGGCCTTCGCCGGCGGCGGAGGTGGCGCGACTACAAATGTCGGTCGCATGTTTATCTCGCTCAAGCCTGAGAATGAGCGCAAGGGACTCAGTGCGGACGAGATCATCAACCAGCTTCGACCCAAGCTTTCGAAGATCCCCGGCGCGGCGCTCTTCCTGCAATCGCAGCAGGAGATCACCACCGGAGGCGGGCGCGGCGCCGATGCGCAATATCAGTACACCCTGGAAGACGAGAACATCGCGGAGCTGAATGCCTGGGCGCCGCGGCTGCTGGGCAAGATGCGGACCATGCCGGAACTGCGCGACGCTTCTACCGACCAGCAGGACCAGGGGTTGCAGGCTTCGCTTGTGATCGACCGCGATACAGCGGCGCGACTCGGCGTCACACCCGCCGCCATCGATGCCACTCTCTACGATGCTTTCGGCCAGCGGCAGGTCTCGACGATGTATACGTCGCTAAACCAGTATCACGTCATCCTGGAAGTGGCGCCGGAGTTCCAGCGCGATCCATCGTCTCTTGCGAACATTTACGTCAAATCGGCAAGCGGAAGCGAAGTCCCGCTCTCAGCGCTGACCCTCTTTGAATCGACGCGCACCACCCTCGCGATCAACCACCAGGGACAGTTCCCTGCGGTCACTTTGACTTTTAACCTCGCCACTGGAGTCGCTCTCGGCAATGCTGTCACGGCACTGGAGCAGGCGGAGCGCGAGATCGGAATGCCCTCGAGCATTCACGCCGGGTTCCAGGGAACGGCGCAAGCCTATCAAACTTCTCTTGCCAGTGAGCCGATCCTGATCCTCACCGCGCTCGCCACTGTCTACATTGTGCTGGGGATTTTGTACGAGAGCTTCATTCATCCCCTGACGATTCTCTCTACTCTGCCATCGGCCGGGGTTGGAGCGATCCTCGCTCTGCTCATCACGCACACCGACCTCAGCGTGATTGCGATGATCGGCATCATCCTGCTGATCGGGATTGTGAAGAAGAACGCCATCATGATGATCGACTTCGCACTAGAGGCAGAGCGGAGTGGGGACAAGACCCCTGAGGAGGCGATTTACGAGGCTTGCCTGCTGCGGTTCAGGCCGATCATGATGACTACCATGGCTGCTCTGCTCGGCGGTCTTCCGCTGGCGCTGGGTACGGGTACCGGTTCGGAGCTGAGGCGTCCGCTGGGAATTACCATCGTTGGCGGGCTGATCGTCTCGCAGATGCTTACGTTGTTTACTACGCCGGTGATCTACGTCTTCTTTGACAAGCTGCAACTGTGGGTGCGTGCCTGGCGCAAGCGGCACAGCCGCCGCCTCATCCCTGCCACGCAGAGCGGCGATTAATTCCGGGCTGCGCTGCTGAAGCTGCTCGTGCGCGGGGTTACTGCGCGAGGGGCTCTGGGAAATAAGCATCAATGACGTATTGCTGCAGCATTCGCTGGGTGTTGAAGAAGGCGCCGTTCTGAGCGATAGTCGAGCGCATGATCTTTTGCCACTCCACAGGCCGCTGATAGTAGGTTGGCAGGATCGTATCCTCAAGGTGCTCATAGAGAGACGCAGCCTCGCCCGTCTCCTCCTCGCGGTCAGCGATTGCCCACCCAGTGACGCCTTCAATGCAGCCCTCGATCCACCATCCATCAAGAATGCTGAGGCTTGGGATGCCGTTGAGCGCCGCCTTCATGCCGCTGGTTCCAGAGGCCTCGTAGGGACGGCGCGGCGTATTCAGCCACACATCGACGCCGCCGGTGAGCAGAGCCCCCAGCTCCCATTCGTAATTTTCAAGGTAGACGATGCGGAGCTTGTCCGACCTTAGCTTCCCGGCCTCGCTGAACACGTTGCGGATCAGAGCCTTGCCCGGTTCGTCTTTGGGGTGCGCCTTACCTGCGTAGAGTATCTGAAGCCCGCCATACTTTTCCGCCAGCCGGAGCAGCCGGGCCCCGTCGGTGAAGAGTAAATCTGCGCGCTTGTAAGTCGCGACACGGCGGGCGAACCCGAGGGTAAAAATTCCGGGGTTCAAGGCTGTCCCGGTACGCTCAGCGACGATGTCGAAGAGGCGCCGCTTTGCGACGGCGTGAGCAGCCGAAATTTCTGCCTCCGAAATATCAATGGCATAACGCAGCGCCTGATTGTCCTGCCGCCAGCCGGGCACATGGCGATCGAACAGAGCCTTGAAAGCCGGCGAAGTCCAGGTGTTCGCGTGGACTCCATTGGTGATGGCGTTGATGGTGTATTCCGGAAACATTGCACGCGATACTTTGCCGTGCTGCATGGCGACGCCATTAACGAAGCGCGCAAATCGCAGGGCGACATAAGTCATGTTCAACAATTTTTCGTGAAAGCATCCGAGACGCTCCAGAACAGTCGTGCGCTCCTGGCCGAGTATGCGGTTGGCCTGCTCCGCAGAGAAGCGGTCGTGGCCGGCAGGCACCGGAGTATGGGTCGTAAAAACGCACTTCTGACGGACTGCGGCGACGGCCTCCTCAGAAGTCTGGGCCAGCGAAGTCGGCCCGATTCTCTCTTCGAGAAGCGCGACAGCCAGCAGTGCTGCGTGGCCCTCGTTCATGTGATAGACCTCGGGAGAATAGCCGAGCGCCTTGAGCATCTGCGCGCCGCCCATGCCGAGTACAATCTCCTGACACAGCCGGTAATCGCCATCGCTACCATAGAGGCTGTCTGTCAGAGCGCGATCAGCGGGGTCGTTGCCCTCAATGTCCGTGTCCAGAAAATAAATGGGGATAGAGTGGCCTGTGACTCCGGCCAGATCGTGCCGCCAGGCCTTCACACTCACGGTGCGTCCCTCGATGCTGACGGCGACTACAGGCTCCTCATGCGATAGCAGTTCTTCGGGCTTCCAGGGCTCGGTTTCTTCGGACTGCCGGCCGGCGGAGTCCAGATGCTGGTGAAAATATCCCTTGCGGTGCACGAGTGTGACTGCCGCCAGATGGAGTCCACAATCGGCGGCGGCGCGCAGGGTGTCGCCGGCGAGCACTCCGAGTCCGCCACTGTAGGTCGGCATGTTCGGAGCAACCGCAATCTCCATCGAGAAGTAGGCCACCATGCCTTCTGCTCCGGCTCTCCACCTTTCGATTGATTTGCTTTCAGCCAGCATGTCCGGGGAAAAAGCGTCCCGTGGTGGCAGGGTCATCCCGTGCATTTGTTCCAGGCTCATCCAGTGCATCTCCGGTTTGGTTCAGGTGGGTCGTTTGGCGTTCGCGAGAGGATGGGGGAAGATTGAATTCGGAAGATACTATGCACCAGCCTATTCGGAAAGAGCGGGTTGGGAGTGGAAAGTCATCTTAGTAAAACTTGGATGCGAACTTTTTTTGCTCAAACCTGGTGAGCGCCCGCCGAAGCGACGGTCAGGTAGACCTCGGACTGGATTCCGGTGGCGTCGAGATAACCGCGCTTCATATTCTTTGCGAAGCTGCCGGCCTTACACGACTCGACTAGATTTACGGTACATCCTCCGAAGCCGCCGCCGGTAAGCCGCGCTCCAATCAGGCCGTCTTCCTTCGCCGCAAGCTCGACAAGGATGTCCGCTTCCCTGCAACTTGCCTCGAAGTCATCGCGGTAGCTGGCGTGCGCCTCCGCCATGAGCCGGCCGACGGTCTTGAGATCGCCACGTTCGAGGGCCGCCGCTGCTGCCACTGTACGCAGGTTCTCTGAAACCACGTGACGGCAGCGCTTCAACACGTTAGGGAGCATTTCATGTCCCCACTGGGCGAGATCTGCCAGGGTTACATCGCGCATCACGCGGACCTCCGGGCGATGCTTGCGTATGATGTCGGCTCCAGCCTCGATCTCGGCGCGCCGTGTGTTGTAGTCGCCACCCGAGATGGAGTGCTTCACCATAGAGTTGCAAATGACGAGGGCCACACCGTCGGGAATAGGGGCCAGCTTATATGAGAGATCGCGACAATCGAGCAGCAGGGCGTGACCGGCGGCTCCACAGCAGGAAATGAATTGGTCCATGATGCCGGAGTTCGCCCCAACATATTCATTTTCGACGCGCTGACATAGCCTTGCAATCTCCTGCAAGGAAAAGCTCGCCTCGGTGAGAGAGAGCAGCGCGAGCATCGTTGCCACTTCGATAGAGGCGGAGGAACTCAGCCCGGAGCCCAGCGGAACATCACCATTGATTGAGAGGCTGAACGGGGGGACGTCTATGCCCGAGCGCCGCAGGATGGTCAGTACCCCGAGGGGGTAATCGCTCCAACTCCGGGTTGCGGAGGCCGGCACCTCGCCGGCATCATAGTCGACTTGCTGGTCGAAGTTTTCGGTATAGATAACAACCTGGTTGTCACTGCGCGGACTCACGGCGGCCAGGGTGGCAAACTCGATTGCGGCCGGCATTACGAAGCCTTCGGAGTAGTCGGTGTGTTCCCCTATAAGGTTGACGCGCCCCGGGGCCACGAAAACGGAAGGCTGGGCTGCGAACCGTGCCTGGTGAGTGCTTTTTACTTCACTTACGCTTTGCATCCGCCTGCCCTTTGCCCTACAAGACCTGCCGTCTCGAATAGGTTACACGGTAAGCGAAAAATCTACTGTCCGGGGAGCCTTCGCTATGTGATGCAAAGTTCCACCCGCCATCGATGGCTTGTGTGTGGCGCCAGCTTCCGCCCGAGACCCTGGCCTATCGCGGAGACGAGCGAATCGGCGGGTGCGGTGCATGGCTCTAACGCTACGCAATACTGCCTGGCGGGCTGGTTCGGGGGCCATCCACCATAACACAGCCACAGCCCGAGGTAAGGTGCCTGGATGGGGTCGAATTTCATCTCAATCCGGGCGCCCATGCGGCGGCTCAGGGCACACCAGCCCTCAATTGGGGCCAGCATGAATAGCTTGTCCGCCACCTCTGTTGTCTCGCTTCCGACGAGGCTCAGGTCCACAGCATCGCCGGTGTTGGTGGTTGTGAGCGGCCACGGGTGACGGTTCCCTTCGGCGCCTAGCCGTTCATCGCGCGAGCCCTGCACCATGACGTTATGAACCGAGGAAGGCAACTCGACCTGGTCCCCAGCTTCGACCGCAAAGGCCGGGTGGGCAGACCAGAGATACTGCACCTCTATATCGCCTACGTTGGTCAGGTCATAATCCAGAAAAATCCGATTTCCGTCCAGGCTGATCGTCTTCCTCAGGTGAAGGGGAAGGCTGAAGCCGGTAGCCTCTATAGTGACGTGGCTGTTGTCCGCACTTGCTATGCTAAAAGGCAAACGCCAGAAGTCGCCGTGGTCTGGAATCGAGAGCGTGTCCGGCTCTGCATCAGGGCCCGCGTACGGACCGATGTCTGGGCCGGCGTGAGGCTCAATTTCGCAGGGCGAGACGGTGGGGATGCAATCGTCGTAGCCGCTGGCTTCTCCTTCTTCAAAGGGCATTTCAGAGGTGCGCGGCGCGTAGGGCCTCAATGGCTGCTGCAGCAGCTCATGATTTCCCTGAATGAGGATGATCGACCCAATCTTCCCACCCCATTCGGGACAAATCTCCAGCCGCAGATGATCACTTTCAATGGCGAGCGGGCCAGTTTCGGCGAGAGCAGCAGCATTGGACGCTATTGAGAGTGAGAGCTCATCGGCCTCGGCTCCGCTCATCTCTTGCACTCCTGAACTTCCAGCATGCTCAAATCCAGCCGCCTCCAAATCTCACTGATCCACTGTTCATGGTGTGGTTTCATCAGCACAGAACGCAGACAGGCCACCTGGGCAGCTTGCTCGTTGGGGAGACTTGCTGCCCATGTTCCCGGCGGAAAAAATTCGATGGGCAGTTGCACGATAGCCAGGTGCAAATCCTGACGAGCGCAGGCCGCGAAAAGTTCCCTGGCCAGGCACGATGACTCAGCGGCGGTCTCGGCCCTGATTGCCCAGACCAGAATATCCAACTCCGGGGAAAACGGAACTATAAATCGCCCATCGTTTTGCAATCGGCTTGCGAGGTTAGTGGCGGCCCGGCGACAGCGCTCCAGGTCGCCTGCGAACCTTCCTCCGGGGGTGAGTGGAAGCAGGCGCTGGGTGGCCCAGAGGGCGACCGCGGAAGCGCCCGCGCGCGAACATTCCAGGCTGATCTCACCAAGATGCAGTTCGCCGGATGTGAAGTATGTGTAGGGAGAATCGTGGCTGTACAGGCGGCCGACCGCAGGATCGCGAAACAGGATGCAGCCGCAGCCATAGGGCTGCAGGCCATGCTTATGAGGGTCTATCACGATGGAATCCGCCTGGCCTATGAGCGCGAACGCGCGCGCCGCCTCGGAGTCAAGATTTGAAGCCAGGATGAAGTACCCTCCGTAAGCAGCATCGATGTGAATGCGGAACTTGTAACGCTCTCGCAGCTCAAGGATGCGATCGAGCGGGTCGACGGCGCCCGTGGCGGTCGCGCCTATGGTAACCACTACAGTACCGATGTCACCATGCGAGAGCAGCTCTTCCAGCGCCTTCACGTCCATTCGGCCGCGCTGGTCCACCTTGATGGATGAAAAAGGCAGCCCCAGTACTCCGCTGATGCGTTGATGGGTGTAGTGTGCCTGGGTTGAGGCCACCACTTTGCGCGATGGCGCCAACTGCGAGGCGACCCATAGCGCCTCAAGATTCGCGAAGGTGCCACCGCTGGTCAGATGCCCGAGATGCATCTTCCATCCGAACATGGCAGCCATGCCGGCGACGGCTTCAACCTCCATGGCGGAGCTGGCCCTTCCACCGTCAAGTGCATGGTTGTTGGGGTTGAGCCACATCGCCATGCCATACGCCGCACGCGCGATCGGGTGAGGCGGCTTGAGCATCTGTCCCGCGTACAGAGGGTGATGATAAGGGAAGTTGTCGCCCATGCGGTCCGCCGCCTCAGCAAGGACGGCGCTCATCAACCCGGCATTCGTTTCCTGCAGAGGTTCGACGTTAGAGTTGGGCATCTCTGGAAGACTGCCAAAGCTGGACTGGAGGCGCGGCAGTATTTCTTCTAACAGCAGAAGCGCCTCGTCCCTTGGGATTTGAGCCTCGATCATACGACTCACAGCATACAGTTCTGTAGTGAACAGAGATGTGGATTGCCCAAGACATTACAGTACATTGTGGAGCAAAAGAGCAGCGAGTCACTTGGGGCATCTGTTAAACTGGGCGGGCGTGTGATCGAAACAGAGCATCCTCATCCTCGCTGCGCTTCCGGGCTACGCTTCCGCGAGTGCCTTGCCATTGCCGCGAGAATGATTTGCAACGTGAGTTCACGCGCAATTTCAACTTCCAGGAAAAGCAGCAATGGAACAGGGTACCGTGAAATGGTTTAACGACGCCAAGGGTTTCGGGTTCATCTCGCGCCAGAACGGTGAAGATGTTTTCGTGCATTACTCCGCCATCACCTCCAATGGGTTTAAGAGCTTGCAAGAGGGGCAGTCGGTCCAGTTCAATGTGATCAAGGGACCGAAAGGCTGGCAGGCTTCGGACGTACAACCGCTCTAAACTCGAAGATAAAATCTGCGGACTCCGGCGCGCGTCCACCGCAGCAGTCATCTGGAGACGAAGGCAAGCTGGTCTAGCAGCTCAAGGGCGGTGCATGCTTTGTCGACGCCGTGCTCCTTCGCGACCCGGCCACCCAGCCGGGTTGCGGTCGCATGCGCGGTTGTGTCGGCGAGAAGGGCGCTAAGTTCGCGTTCGACTGTCCTCGTGGTGTAGTCACGCCGTCGAATGACCCGGGCCACCCCCATGCGCGCAACGCGACGGGCGTTGTCCGGCTGATCGTGGCTATAGGGAACGACGAGCATGGGTTTGCCGGCGGCCAGTGCCTGCGAAGTTGCACCCACTCCACCCTGATGTATGATCAGCGACGCTCGCCTAAAGAGCAGCGAATAGGGCGCGTAGCGGACGGCGATAACCGTGTCCGGGAGGGCACGCGACGGCATGTTTCGGACGTCGTCGCCGACCAACAGCAAGGCACGCTGGTTAAGGGCCACTGCAACTGCGGCGCTCTGCTCATAAAAGTCGCCGGCGTTGAGCACCGCAGCGGTGCCGAGGGTGAAGACCAGCGGAGGAGGTCCTGCGGCGAGGAAATTCTCGAGTGCTGGAGTAAGAGCACCTGGGTTGCCGCCTGTCACGTCATTGGCAGTTTGATGGCCGTCGTAGGAGACAAATCCTGTCACCACAGTCTTCGCCGGCCAGTCGGGCTGCGGTGCTCCCAAGGCAGAAGGAAACATAGCCAGCACAAGGGAGTGCGAATGCTTAGCGTCGAAGATAGGGCTGGGACCGGGCTTTAGACCCAGATGCTTGCGAAGCTCGTATACCGGCTGAGGCCAATCCCTCGTGACCCAGCGCGCAAACCGTGCAACTACGTGCCCGGTGCCCGGAACATGCTCCTGGATGCGGGCCAGCGTCGGGTATGGGGGCAGCACTGGAGGATCATATGCGGAGAAAAATGAAAACGGGGCGAGCACATACGACGCCCACTTTACCCCCGTCACCTCGGCGACGATAGGCCCGGCATATGCTAGTTCGCCGGTCAGCAGCAGGTCGGCTCCGCCATTGTGAGTTACCGCGGCAAGCAAATCGCCGTAACTGTCTTTTATCGCCGGGAAGAGCAATTCGCGGAGTCCGCGTTCTGTGCCCTTCTTGATGTCGTAGATCATTTCAGCGAGCCGGGTGTCGCTGGGGTCGTAATTGGGCCGGACCTGGAAAAATTCAAAGCCCAGGGGTCCAATGTTGCTACGGAACATCTCCGGAACGGCGAACACCGCCTGATGTCCGCGCCTGCGCAATTCGATCGCCAGGCCGATCAGCGGATTGATATCGCCGAAGGTCCCGCTATTAGTTAAGACGATGCGCATGGTGCTCACAGTATGGGCCGCAGCACCGTCTGTCGCCAGCAAATTGAGCGTTAAGACTTCGGCGCGACGCTGTAACATGACCTGCTAGAAGTGAGCTTCGAAGACGTGGAAGCGGCGCTCCAGCTCCCATTGTTGCTGGGCCTTTTCGCTGGACTTGACGAATATAGCGCAGTTCCCCGCAGCGGTGGGGTTGCCTATTTGTGCGCGGCAAGCCTGAACCGGCTGGCCGGCCTTGCTTGCGGCCCAGAGGTCCGCACCAGGCAGGAAGCTATGCTCGATGCCCGTCCTCGCCATTTGTTTCAACTGCGCATAGCTGAGACCGTAAGTCATCGCTGCCCGGACGTACTCCGTGGTTAGATCGATGCGGGAGACGCCTTCATCATCGGTTGAGAGCGCGACGGGAACTCCGAAGCGCAGATAGGTGGGAAGCGGATGCTCGTCACCCTTCACACCGAGGATCACGTCGTTGCTGGTCAAGTTGATCTCAACCATAACCTGGCGGTCAGCCATCTCTCGCAGCAACTGTCCAGGACGGTCTTCGTAAAGCACGTCGACTCCGTGGCCGATCCGTTCCGCATGGCCCTGCTCGACCGCGCTCCGAATATGAAACGTAAGTCCTTCGGGAGGCACGAGACCGGGCGCGAGTTCTCCCGCGTGCAGGCTGATGTGGACTGCCGGGTAAAATCCATGCAGCGCATCCAGCATTTGCATGTGCAGGCGATAATCGGCCATCGATGTACGCCCGTCTTCAGGCATGACGAAGTTGAGGCCGACGAAGCGCGGCTCAGCGGACGCCAGTTCAAAGGCGAGCAGTGTTTGGGCAAAGACGGTCTCGCGCGGCAGCCCTCTAAGCACCTGGAAGAGGTACCTCACCGTCACGGCGCAGGCGGCCCGTGGGGCGGGGCCGTCGCAATGCTCAATCTGCCGTCGACGCGCTTCTACGTCATCTGCCTCGGCGCGTATAGCTGGGATAGAACCACGCAGCCCTTGATCGAGCATCAGCCGGCGGTACTCTGCAAAGTTGGAATGGAAACCAATCTTCAAGGCCAGCGCCGCTGCCGCACTGAAGTCCGGCGTATTCATCAACTCAACGTACTGCTCGTTTTGCGCTGCTGCTCGAGATACGATTTCATCGATCCACTCCGGAACATGCGACTTATTAAGGCCGCCAAATTTTTCGAAGGTATCGAAGAAATGGTCGTGCCCTGAGTTGCCGTTTGACGGAACGAAGCTGCGCATGGAGAACGCATCGATCAGTGCATCGTACTGATGCTGGTTTAACTTTTCGGCCGCAGTCTGGCCTTCCCTGCATCTCTGATTCGTGCCCGTTCCACTACTCTTCTTTTCTGTCTCGCGAACAAACGACAGTGTGGCGATATCAACGCAGGTCCCATCTTCGCCGGCGTCGCGAAGAAAAGTCTCAGCATATACCGCTCCTGAGAGATGGACATGCAGGTCGGCGCCCTTGGGCATGCCAAAGAGGAAAGCGCGCAGCTCGGCCGGCCCTCTTTTGCGGGCCCGTTCAAAGGCCTGCTCTGTGCGTGCTGCCGCATTTGCTATGGCTGCCTCAGTATGGAGCCTGGGGCCTGCCGGGACCTTCCGCTCCAAGGCCGCAGGCGGAGCGCCGGCGGCACGGAGTGCAGTCAGAACAACAACGAACATGAACACATTTGCAATGACAGAGACGCGGCAGAGTCTGCGCATACCCACTTCCTTCTAACTGCCTGATCGGCCGCCAAAATCAAGCGGTGGCACTTGTTCGACAAGTCTATGGCATGACCCGTCCGGAGTGAAGCGGTGGTTAACCAGGGGTGCACATCGAATGCACTTAAGTGCACTGCGGTGACACTGTGTTTTCAGGCGCTGGCGCTCTGGTGGGCAGCCATGTGGTGGGTCTCACGTGATTGGCTCTGCAGGACAGGGGTTGCTATACTGACCAAGGTCGCTTGAAGAGCGCGCCGCTGAGCGGCGGCCTTCGCGACTGGCGTCGCTTCAAGCGCACCCGCGCGAATGGCGCCCTTGGAAATTCCCAAGGCCAGATAGCTCAGTGGTAGAGCGCGGCCCTGAAAAGGCCGGCGTCGGCGGTTCGATCCCGTCTCTGGCCACCACTCTTTCCGATCTCATATTGCAGTATGTTGCTGGCGAGGATCGGTCGAGTTTGCGTGGTGTGCCTGCCACGGCACTTGCCATTCAGCAGGCGTCGGGTCAAACGGCTGCTTATGGATATGGCAGCGGGATCGAAGCCGCTGCCGACCTACCAGATTCCTTTATCGCTGCCGGTGATTTTGTAGGCTATGGCGGCGGCGGTTGCCAGTGGCGGCAGCAGTCCGAGCCGGGCGCTGCTTCGCACTTGTCTACGACGGAGCAGGCGCGCGAATTGGGTACGGTAGAGTGCGGCGGACTGGGGCATGATGGGGACACGAAGGAATTTTCCGCCGAAGTAGAGCACGTCCCCCTGGAACCGGGCCGCCTCTTTGACAAAGCCGGGGAGCTTGAGGTCAGTGCCGTAACGGCCCACGTAATCGGAGACGATGACCAGGTAGGTCGCTACGCCTTCCCATATACCGGCGGCGCCGGCTGAGGATAGTAGCTCTTCAAAATCGACACCGCCGGAAGCCACCAGGGCGGCGGAGTCGACGATGTCACACAATCGGAAATAGAAGTGGCGGTACATGCGCTGTAGAGTCGAAATCATCAGGCGGTCAGACGGGGAGGCGACTCGAAAGGTATGGCCGTCGACTTCGATCAGACGAGCGCGCCGGGGCACCTGAGAAGCGATGAATAGCTGCTCGCCGGTCTGCCCCAGGCGTCCCATATGTACTTCTACCGGGTCGGGGAGGTTGGGGAGGTAAAAGTTCCACTTGCAGGCGAGGCGGTCTCCCCAGCTTTGGGGCGCAATTCTGGCATTGAACCGGCTCTGCATAAAAGGGCAGACCACGTCGGCGGCCGCGTTAGTGTAGAGGTCGATATCGCTGCCGAAATCGGGCCAGTGATCGAGCGACTTGATCACCGTCAGGTCAATGCCCTCGGCGTCAAAGGCATCGAAGAGCGTCCGCAGTACTGAAAGCGCATTGGCTATGCGCGCCCGCTCGTTTATGAGCACGGCGGCCGCCCACTGGGCACGCGTGTGGTCGCCGGCGGCAAGCATGATGTTCTGGAAGGCTTCCATTCCGCGCATAACCACATGGTTGGAGTGGGCCACCGCAATCAGATCGTTGAACTCCGACTCGGTGATATTTTCTAAAATGTCAGCGCCCGGGCCCCGGGATGGGTTGGAGGCGGGGGACAGCACCAGGCTTGAGAGCAGAAGCATCCATCGGTCCGAAGTACAAGGCACAGGCATTTCAGGCATATGAGCAGTCCCTCGTGAAGTTACTGGGGAGAAGGTTGAGCATTGCTACCAGGTGGTGCTGTCCCCGGCTTTGCCGGTGGAACTTCGGGCTGCGGTTTGCTGTCTCTGGGGATTAGCTTAAGCGGTAACTGGCGTCTCCGCCTCTCCTCTTTGTAGGCCTCTTGTTCGGCGTCTACGTCCTTGAGGTTCGCGTCAGCTACTGCCGTAAGCCGCTGGCCCCGTGCCGCGAAGTCGCTCGACAGGCCTACTCTTGCGCCTGCGTCGGGGGCCTTCTGCGCGAGTTCGTAGTAGGTCCCGGCAGTCTCGAAGTCACCTTCACGCTCAGCAACGTAGCCAAGGTTGTTCAGGGTAAAGGCGCTGGTGGGCTGAAGAGCATAAGCCTCTGAAAAGTCCTGCTTCGCCACGCTCCAATTGTTGTGGTTCACAGCGGCTACGCCACGAATGGACAACGTTACTGCCTTGATCTCGTTCGGATCCATTCCCCGGATGCGAGCGCGGAGTGCCTGTGCGCTCTCGTAAGCTAAAAGAGTGAGGGGCTTTCCGCGCCAGGCACGATCTTCGGTGACGACGATCTTCTGCGTAGATACCGAAGTTGAAGCGCGCTCGTAATGCTCGAGGGCTGCTTCAAGGTCACCTGTGGCTTCCTCAGCTACTCCCAGATTGTTCAGGGTGAATCCATTCTCCGGGTCGAGCGCTAATGCCTGGTCGAGAACCGACACCGCATCGAAGGCCCTTCCCTCGGATAGCAGTTCCATGGCAAGTATGTTCATGCTGTTCACGCGCATGAGCGTGCCCGTACCGGTACCCAGGGCGGCGAGCATGGGCTTGCCTTTCAGTTCCTTAACGCTGCTGCGGTCGATGATGGCATAGCAGCCCTGCTCCGCGGCGAGCTTGTAGAACTTCTGAGCGCGGTCGAGCTCACCCTGTAGCTCGGATACGTAGCCAAGATTGTTCAGTGTGAAAGGATCGGTAGGATCGTAGAGATAGGCTTTATTGAAGGCTTCTTCGGCAGCTTCGTACTTCTGCTTCAACAAGGCCTGCACGCCGACGCGATTGAGGCGCTGTACCGGAGCCGACACGCTGCCACGAGGAATGGTGATCCTGAGATACTTTGTTTTGAATTGCCCCAGGGCCCCGGGCGCGCAGGGAACGACGAGCAGGAATGAATACAGGAAGAGGCGTCTCAACGACATAGCAGTATTCACCTCTTTGAATGCGCGGGCCGCTATATAAACTTATCGGCCTCCTTACGTTCTGAGGACAGGTGGCCCCGGTACGGTTAACGCACGTAGAATCTACAAAAGGCCACTCAATGCATTGTGACTACATGATACAACAGGGTCGTTTATTCGCTATCGTCGTATTCCTCTCTGTTTCCCTGGTAAATTTTTCATACCCGGCGTTTGGAGGCGGGCAATCTGTCGAGCCTCAGCCTGCGGTTCAGGATGCAGCGGAAAATGGAGGGCCGCCGCCTTTTGCCCTGCCGCCGGCACCCAAAGGCAAGAGCAGCGTCATCGGAGGCGAGATTGTTTCCGTTAACCCGGTGCGGGATCAGTTCCGGCTGAAGGTCTTCGGCGGCAAGACAATCCTGGTGTTGTATGACGAACGGACTCAGGTGTTTCGCGACGGTGTGCGAGCCGGCGTATTGACCCTCCACCCATACGATCATGCCTCCGTTGAGACCAGGCTTGATGGGACCAGGCTCTTTGCCCTGCGGATCCACATGTTGTCTCAATTACCAGACGGACACGTTTCGGGGCTGATGTCCAGCTACAACGCGCAATCCGGCGAGCTCCTGGTCGCCGCAGGCACGCACCAGGACATCAAGGTAAGCGTGCCGCCTGGTACGCCGGTGGTGAGGGTGGGCGAAGCCGTCGCCGGTGCACAGCTAAGCGAAACATTTGATTTCATCCTTGGGTTGCAGGTGGACGTACTCTTCAAGGGCGGAGCTAAAGGCGAGCGGATCGCCACTCAAGTGAATCTCCCGGCAAGTCGCGGCTCTGGGTATGTATTCACTGGAAACTTGTCGTTCCTTGATCTGAGTTCCCGTGTATTGATGGTAGCCAACACCCGCGACCACAGGACGTATGAGATTGGTTTTGACCCTGTTCGTTTTCCGGTCGTCACCGCGCTCCACGAAGGTTCCGATGTAAGGGTAGCAACAACTTTCGATGGCACTCGCTTCATGGCCAACGACATCGTAGCCGAGCCGAGACCTACGGAAACCACTCACCCCTGAGGAACTTACTCTTCACAGTAAGCCATTGCACGATGCAACTTGGCACTGCTACGGTCCTACGTAAGTCGGATTGCAGGGGTCGTAGCCCAGCGTTGCGGGCGTGACGGGTGCAGGCGGCGTAGGCGGCGTAGCCCAGGGCACTGCATTGAAATCGAAGAAGTCGAGCAGGTCCGGCTGGGCCGCATCGCGCGCTGTCAGATGTACCGACGGCCCGATGAAACGGTTCTCAACGAACTTGAGAATGGCGGTGTGGTCCATCGGGATGTGGTTCACATAGTGCTTGCGGGTGAAGGGCGATATGACGAGGTTAGGAAGGCGGAACCCTAACTGGGCGGCAAAGCCCTGAATGGCCGGAGCGTCGGTTGAGGTGGTGCCGGGATCGGAAGGCGCGAGGTCGCAGTGCAGCGTAGGCACGCCCCCCGATGGCACGCAGGGCTTATAGCTGTCCGCATTCACGGCAATGGTGGAGATGTCAGGAATGTTGTTGACGGACATACTGCCGACCTGGGCGTCCGTGTAGTCGTTTGAATGTCCAGGCACCGGGGGCACGTGGTCATAGGGCCCGCCGCCCTCGTCATAGCTGAGGAAGAAGACTGACTGACTCCAGGAGGGGCTGTTCATCAAGGAATTGATGACTGTGGCTGCCTCTTGCTGGCCCGCGAGGATCGACTGCCCTGAACCCGGGTGCTCATCATTTACCCCGTAGCCTGCCTCGATGAAGGCAAAGTTAGGGAGGGTGTTGTTTGCCACGTCGCTGTAGTAAGTCGACAGGGGCGCGATGTGGTTGGGATCGATGCAGAACGAGTTGGTCGAGTCGCCGACGACGCTCGACGGCTGGGTAGGAGCGTTGCACGCAGCACCAGACGGATTTGAGTAAAGATACTTATGGGAGTAGGTGAGGTACGAAAAATCTGTCGCCGGGTACTGCGCGTTTGCTCCACCGATGCAGTCGGACGGATCCAGGCATGAGCCCTGGGTGACGGTGTAGTAGATCTTCCACGAGACACCTGAAACGCCGTCCAGCTCCTGGAAGATGTTGTTGATGTTGAGCTGCGGCAGGTGATCGTCGTTGCCAGGATCGAAGACGAGACCCTGCGTGGTGCCGCCGGTAAAGGTGGCGAGACGATTGGGAATGCTCTTGCTCGATACCGGGGAGAACCAGCGGTCGGAGAGGGCAAACTGGGAGGCCATGTAGTAGTAGTAGTTCAGGAAACCCTGATCATAATAGCCCATGGAGCGCTGGCCGGTGGTCTCGGTGAAGTTGCCGGAGCACCTGGCGCCGTTCGAGGCGGCGCAATTCTTTCCGTAGTTTTCAGCGGTGTGGACGAAGCCGTCCATGAGGATGGCGCGCTTGGTGCTGAAGTCGTA
>DASWUZ010000295.1:0-2434 GCA_036401395.1 Acidisarcina sp. | reverse complement strand
ATCGCCGACAAGCCCGGCCCGCTCGCCGGCCAACATACGATTCAATTTGCCACGACCCCGAAGATGTCAACCTACCTGCTTGCATTTCTCGTGGGCGATTTCAAGTGTGTGACCGGCGAGAGTGACGGGGTCCCCATCCGCGCCTGCGCCACTCCCGGCAATGAGCAAATGGGCAAATATGCTGTGACCTCCGCCGAATTCTTCCTGCATTACTACGACCAATACTTCGGCATAAAATACCCGATGCCAAAGCTCGACATGATCGCCCTTCCTGACTTCGAGGCCGGCGCCATGGAAAACTTCGGTGCCATCACTTATCGCGAGACCGATTTGCTGATTGACGAAAAGACCGCGTCCATCGGCCAGAAACAAAGAGTCGCCGTGGTCGTCGCGCATGAGATGGCGCATCAGTGGTTCGGCGACATGGTCACAATGGAGTGGTGGAATAACATCTGGCTCAACGAGGGCTTCGCAACCTGGATGGAGAACAAGGCAGTCGGAGCATGGAAGCCCGAATGGAACATGTCGAAGCAAGTTGCAACGGACATGCAAACTACGATGGATCTCGACGCAAGGGCGAAGACGCGCACTATTCGCGCCGAGGCCGATACACCGGCACAGATTAACGAAATGTTCGACGGTATCGCTTATGGCAAGGCGGGCGCGGTGCTCAGCATGGTCGAGAACTATGAAGGCGAAGAGACCTTCCGCCGCGGCGTCCACGACTACCTTGCCGCTCATCTCTACGCTAACGCCACCGCCGAGGATTTCTGGAACGCCCAGACCTCCGCCAGCCATAAGCCAATTGACGAGATCATGAAGAGCTTCGTGACCGAGCCCGGCGTGCCCCTGCTCACCCTCAGCGACCAGCAGGGCGGCAACGTTGCCGTCGCTCAGCAGCGCTTCTTCCTCACCCCGGTCGCGAACCAGCCTCCGCAAAGCTGGACTCTTCCGGTGTGCCTGCACGCGACGGGCGCCTCATCGTGTTCCTTAGTCTCCGCCGAGCACCCCAGTCTTCCTGTAGCGGACTCGAAACTCTTCTTCGCGAATGGCGGCGGACGGGGCTACTTTCGCACCAGGTATTCCCACGATGCGTACGCGATGCTCGTAGCCTCGGTCGAGACTGCCCTCACCCCCGAAGAACGCGTCAGCCTGCTCGGCGATGAACTCGCCCTGATGCATGCAAACATCGAGCCGGTCGGAAATTATCTGGACCTGGCCGCCGCCGTTAAAAATGACGACAGCAACTACGTCGTCGGCAGGGCCACCGCAGGGCTCGGAAGCATTCAAACCCTCATTGCCTCAGACGAGCAGCAGCGGGCCGCCCTCGCCCACTGGATCGATAAGAACTTCCGCACTGCGCTCGAACGGGTCGACGACCCCGCTCCCGGCGAGTCGCCCGAGAGGTCGCAGCTCAGGCTCACACTCTTTACCGCGTTGGGACAGTCCGGTCGCGACGCCACCGTGATAGCGAAGGCCAAACAGATGGCCGCAAAATACCTCAACGACCCCCAATCGGTAGACACCACCCTGGCCCAGGCCGCCATCGTGATCGCCGCGCAATGGCGATGCCGCCTTCTTCGATCAACTTCAAAGAACGTACGAGACTTCGCCGACCCCGCAGATGCGTTCAACCGCGCTATTTTCTCTCGGGGACTTCCGCGATCCCGCGCTCGAAACCCGCGCCCTCGACTACGCCGTCTCCGGCAAGGTCAGAAACCAGGACGCTGCGGGCCTGATCGGCAGAATGCTTCGGGATCAGGAGACACGCGACGTAGCCTGGGCATACCTCCAGGCCAACTGGGACAGGGCCGCCACGCAGATGACCAAGTGGGGCGGCGGTAGATTGGTCGCCGCGACCGGAAGCTTTTGCAGCCCGGGAGCGCGCGACCAGGTAAAGACCTTCTTCGCAGTTCACAAGGTAAAAGGTACAGAGAGATCGCTCGAAGGCGCCCTCAACCAGATCGACGACTGCGTCGCGCTCAGGGCCGCGCAGGGCCCCGAATTCAAGGAATGGCTGGCCAGGCAGGACTAGCCCAGCCCCGATTCCTCCAATTCCGCGTTTGTCCTCTAGTCTCGGGATCCCGATTCGTTGAACAACTCCGTGCGCAAATCATCTCAGCGTCGGGTCATCCTAACTATTCATCATCCTGCAAGCGCCGTCATCCTCAAACGGCAGGTCCTTCACTGCGTTTGGCCTCAGGGCAGCGAGAGCGCATCCTCCAAGCCCGTCATCCTCGGCATCCCGCCTCGTACAAGTCCCGTCATCCTGAACGCAGTGAAGGACCTGCGGTTGGCCTCAGGTCAGCGAGAGCGCATCCTCCGAGCCCTTCATCATCAACACGGGGGTTCAGGTCAGGACGACCAAAGAACGACCCGCCACCTACCGCGTCAGGGCCTTCAGATATTGATAGAAAAAGTCCACACCCTGATC
>DASWUZ010000294.1:0-4096 GCA_036401395.1 Acidisarcina sp. | reverse complement strand
TCTGCGGCAGCGGCGTCGGCCCGGGCTTTCTCCGCCTCTGCTTTCGCTCGCTCGGCGGCCTCGCGGTCAGCAGCTTCCTTGGCGCGAAGGGCCTCTTCCTGCGACTTTAGTGCAGCTTCCTGCGATGCTGCCGCTGAGGCCTGTGCCTCTTGGCGTTGATCGACTTCGCGTTTGCGGTCCTCGGCAATCATCTTGCGCACGGTGATGAGGCGTGCGTCTTCGGCCGACTGTACTGCTTCGCGAGCGAGGGTGATTTCCTGCTTGCGGTCGTGTTTGTTGCGGTCGAGGTCTTGCGCGTTTTGCAGGTTTTGGGTGGCCCGCTGGAAGACGTCAGGGGCGTACTGATCTGCTCCCGCAACCTGGGCGATGCGTACCGCGTTCACTGCTTCGTAGAGTTCGAGGGGAGAGTGCTCGTCGCGGGTAATCGGGTTGAGGACGGTGTGCTTGCCGGCGGTCTGCACATAAGCACCGCGTGGCAGCAGGGTGACGTGGGCGTTGACCTGTTCAATGATGCCCTGGGTCTTATCGGTCACTACATTCTGCATGACCACGATGTCGCTCGGCATCGAGACCGCATAGTAGGGCTCGGCGGTGATGATAAGTCCGTAGGCCTGAAGGTCGGTGGTGACGTTGATCGCGCTCTTGGTCCCGTCGGGCAGGACTTCGCCGAGGTTGGTGGGGCGACCCTCGGGGGTTATGGCCCAGAGCACGTAGGTCAGGTATTCTTCGCCGAAGCTATTGGCGGGAACGAGGCCTTCGAACTTCGCGTCGATGACCATCCGGCCGCGGCGACTCTCAACCGATGCTGAGCCTTTGCTCCCGGGGAGAAGGCTCGTGCCTTCGAAACCAATTTTGGTTGCGCCGCTACGGTGAAAATAGTTGATAGCGGGAATGTCGCGGCCTACAACGGTGACCCGGTAGACGGGAACGCCATCGCGCATCTCAGCCGTCGGTTGCTGGGCGGCTGGTTGCGCCTGGGAGGTCGGGTTCATTTCCTGCGCGCCGGCAAAGCTGGTGGCCGCACACGTTACCGCGAGTGGGAATACGACTGCAAGCAGAGATTTCTTCACGTTCATTCTTTCTAAGCTCCTTGTCTTGCGGCCCGGTGGTTGACGACCGGGTCCCGGCGCTGATCGCCGCCCCTTTGATAAGAGGGTACGGTTTGCTGCCGCACGACATAGGATGCCCGGACTTGAGCACGCGATACTCAAGGTTCGTTGAAATGTCCATCTAGGCGTTACTTATGGGGTCGACCGGTCGCCGGCTGATTCAGTTTGTGTTCGAGGCCGTGGGAGCTGCACAGAACCTGACGCCGATGGTTCGACGGGTAACGTTTTGCGCTCAGGGCGAAGTGGCTGTACAGTTGCGGGGTGAGCGGGCCTGATGAGACAAGCGCCAGTGATAGCCTGGAGGCACTGCGCCAGCAAGTAGCGGCGCTGACCTCCCGTGTCTATCGCCTGGAGGGTGCTGTTCTGCGACCGGAGCAATTCGCGCAGGCTGCGGAAGTTGCTGCGCCTGCTGTGCTGGGGCCTCACAAGGCGCCTACATCCGGCGACCCGGTAGCGATGGGTGGGCCCGTAAAAGCCGCCCCGCCGCCATTTGTTCCCGTTCCTGTTGCCCCGCGTGTCCAGGTTCAGCGGCAGCAGTCGCTCGAGTCGCGGATTGGCTCCTTCTTTCTGAACCGCATCGGCGTAATCGCGGTGATGATCGGGATGGCGTGGTTTCTCAAGCTGGCGTTTGACAGGAACTGGCTGGGGCCGCCGGTACTGGTCAGCATTGGTCTGGTGGTCGCGGTAGGGCTGGTGCTCTGGTCGGAACGCTTTCGGCGGCGCAATTTTGTGGTGTTTTCTTATTCGCTCAAGGCGTTGGGGACGGGAATTGCTTACCTGTCGCTTTGGGCGGCTTACAGCGTCTATGGGTTGATTTCCCCGGGACTGGCGTTTGCGGCCATGGTGGTGGTGACGGCGGCGAATGGGATGCTGGCCTGGATGCAGGACTCGGAACTGCTGGCGCTCTATGCGCTGGTGGGAGGGCTGGCTACTCCGGCACTGCTCTCGACCGGACAGGATCATGAGCTGTTTCTTCTCTCATACCTGATGCTGCTTGATGTTGCTGCGGTTTCGCTGTGCGCGTCGCGGCCCTGGAACCGGCTGATTCTTGGGTCGTTTGCCGGGACGGCTGTTTATTTCGGCTTATGGTGGGTTTCGTATTACTCGGTGGCTGCGTTCGGGCTTACCGGGGTGTTTTTGCTGCTGTTCTTTGTGTTATTCACGGCAGCTCCGTTAATCGCGCTGCATGTAACGGGACGCCGGTTCAGGCTGGGATTGGAAGACGCCCCTGCTGCTTCCAGAGCGGTGGTCGTCGGGGGGTATGACGAAGCGTTTCGTGGATTTATGGTCACCGGGCTGCCGATCGCGGTGCATGGCGTGGCTTTTCTGGGCGCGATGGCATGGGCGGGCAGCCTTCATCTGGGGTGGCTAAGGACATGGCTGGCTCTGGGGCTGGCGCTCGCTTCGCTGGGAGTAGACCTGCTGGTGCGGGGCCTGGAGGGCGGCGTCGGGAGCGCAAGTTTGCGGCAGGCTGGTGGGCCGGCGGCAAGCCCGGTTCGGCCGGCGGCTGATTTGCTGGCAGACGTTCACTTTGGGCTGGCGATTTTGTTTGTGGCGTTGGCTGCGTGGCTGGAGTTTCATCGTCACAGCCTCGGGTTTTGTGGATTGATTGGGTGCTGGCTTGCGGAGGCGGTTGTGCTGGCCGCGGTAATTACGCTTGTCCCGCCGCATCATCACCGGCCGGCGACGGCGGCGGACCACGTTACGCTGCCTCGGGCTTACACAACGCTGATGCTCGCTGCGGCGTCGATTACTTTGTTGCTGCTGGAGTGGTTTGACCCTCCGGGATATTTTGTTCGGCCTGTATTGAACGCGCACTTTGGTACGTATCTGGCTGGGCTGGCGGTACTTGCTGCCACGGCGTGGCTGTGCCGGGGATGGATGGCGGCGCAGGCCCGTTACGCCGCTGCGGCTGGTGGGGTGGAGGTCGGTCGCGGGTTTTCCACTGGGGCGGTCGAGCCGGGGAGCCTGTTATTTCTAGCTGGATATGCGGTGATCGCGTTTAACCTTGTGGCGCTAGTGGCTGGGACGGTGCAGATCCACCTTTATTGGGTGCGCGACGATTTGCAGCAATCGGCGCTGCGGCTGCCCCTGGCGGGGCAGCATATTGTCGGATTTAGTTATAGCGCCTGGTTTATGGCGTATGGCGCGGTGCTGATGGCGGTTGGGTTCCTGCGCCGGAGCGCTTTTTTGCGGTGGCAGGCGTTGGTCTTACTGGCGTTCGCCATCGGCAAGGTATTCGTGGTGGATTCCGCGCGGCTGAGCCAGGGATACCGCGTCATGAGCTTTCTCGGGCTGGGCGCGCTGCTGCTGGCGATCAGCTTTGCTTACCAGCGGGACTGGCTGGCTTTGCGCGGCAAGGATTAGGTCCGGTTGCGGCGTTGCCTGCGACTTTGGCCCGTGGCGCGAAGCGGTACCCAGGCGGCTGATGCAGAGGTTTAGCATTAGGCATGGCCTCCGTTCCCTCAAAGATACTCACAGCGAATGTCATCGGTTCAGGGCCGAACGGGCTTGCTGCGGCGATCACGCTGGCGCAGGCCGGGGTTCGGGTCACGGTCTACGAGGCTAACGAGCGCATCGGGGGTGCCTGCTCAACGGGTGAGCTGACGCTTCCCGGGTTTCGGCATGATCTTGGGGCTTCAGCGTTTCCGATGGGGGTGGCTTCGCCATTTTTCCGGTCGCTCCCGCTGGAGCAGTATGGCTTCAGGTGGATTGAGCCCGAGCTGCCGCTCGCGCATCCGCTGGATGGTGGCGAGGCGGTTTCGCTACGCCACGATTTGGGGGAGATGACTGCGGAGCTGAGTAGCCGGGACGGGGCCGCTTGGGAGCGCCTGCTTGGCCCCGTAGTGCGGGGATGGAAGGAGTTGGTCCCAGAGCTTCTCGGGCCGGTGCTGCATTTGCCGCAGCATCCTTTGCTGCTGGCGAGGTTTGGGGTGTCGGCGATGCTGCCTGCGACGGTGCTGGGGCGCTCCCGCTTTCAAGGGGAA
>DASWUZ010000293.1:0-1596 GCA_036401395.1 Acidisarcina sp. | reverse complement strand
TGCAGCGTTGCAACGCCGAGCGCCCATAAGACGCCAACTACGCGAAGGATAGTTTTCATCGCTGCTTCTCCATGACATTGCGGGATGCAACGACTATATCGCAGCCAGATTGCAGGCATCAGGCATCCCTTCCATACCGATTACACTGGAGGTAGGGCTTCGGCGCGATGAATCGAACGGAATCCCTTCGGAAAAATCTTGCTGCAATTACTCGACAAATTAAACCCCCAGCAGCGGATCGCGGTTGAGGCCGTGGACGGCCCGGTCCTCATCCTGGCGGGGGCCGGGTCTGGGAAGACGCGCGTCATTACTCACCGCATCGCCTACCTGATCCAGGAGCGCGGAGTCGCGCCCGACTCCATCCTCGCGGTCACGTTTACAAATAAGGCGGCGGCTGAAATGGCGGAGCGCGTCGACAAACTCCTCGGTCATAGCAGCCTGGCCAAGCCGCTGCTCGCGACGTTCCACTCCTTCTGCGTGCGCATGTTGCGCCGGGACATTGAGGCCCTTCGTACCGGCACCGGAGACGGCAAGGAAGGCCTGACGCGCAGCTTCGCCATTTACGATGAGAGCGATCAGCAGGCCGTCGTGAAGCAGGTCATGCGTCGCATGGGCATCGACGATAAGCAGCTCACGCCTCGCACCGTGCTCGGGCGCATCTCGTGGGCGAAGAACCACATGCTCGACCCGCAAGAGCTTTTCTTACAGTCGACCGACCCTAACAGCGAGCGCATAGCCCACATCTTCGAGGCCTATTGCAAGGAGCTTCGCAAGGCGAATGCGCTCGACTTCGACGACCTGCTGCTCGAAGCGGTGCATCTGCTGCGCGCGTCCGGCGAGGTACGCGAACGTTACAACCGCCGCTATCGTTATCTCCTCATCGATGAATATCAAGACACCAATCGCCCGCAATACGAGCTGATGAAGCTGCTCTCTGGCCCTGAGCACAACGTCTGCGTGGTCGGCGATGAAGACCAGAGCATCTACTCGTGGCGCGGTGCCGACATCCGCAACATTCTCGAGTTCGAAAAAGATTTTCCCGAAGTAAAGACCATCCGCCTCGAACAGAATTATCGTTCGACGCAGATGATTCTTGAAGCCGCCGGTGCGGTGGTCGCGCGCAATACGCAGCGCAAGGGCAAGGAACTGTGGACGGCCCGCGAAGGCGGCGCGAACATTGGCTACTACGAAGCTCCCGACGGCGAGAACGAGGCGCTCTTCATCGCTGACTACATCCAGAAATATCTGCGCAAGGCTGGCGAGGAACACGATCAGCCGCGCGCGGCCGTGCTCTATCGGACTAACTCGCAATCGCGGCTCATAGAAGAGGCGCTGCGCCGCTACGCGATCAAGTACACAATGGTAGGCGGATTTTCTTTCTACGATCGCGCCGAAATCAAAGACCTGCTGAGTTATCTGAAGTTCGTACAGAACCCGAACGACTCGATTTCGCTACAGCGAATTATCAACACGCCGCCGCGCGGCATCGGCCGTGCCACGCTCGAGATCGTTGAGCGGCTTGCCCTTGAAACCGGCATGACTACGTGGAGCGCCATCGGCAGAGCGATCAAGAGTCGTCTGTTGCCGCAGCGCGCT
>DASWUZ010000292.1:0-5194 GCA_036401395.1 Acidisarcina sp. | reverse complement strand
TCAAGAGAGGCCGCAGGTGCATCCCGTGGAGTTAAAGCTGCACTTCGATCCGAAGCGTGACGCGGGAAAGTATTTTCCGCTGCTGATGGCGGTGGCGCAGACAACGCCCACGGCGACCAGCGCGGCGCTTGAGGCAAAGCTATCAGCGCTGAATGCGGCACTTCCGCAAACCTACGCAGACCATGCGGCGAAGTATGCGGCCATGACGCGGGAGCTGACCTCAATCCGGACGCCGGACGCCGGATTTGATGAGGACTTCGGCTGGGCCGAAGTTTCAATAGAGCAGCTACGGGCGCGCTCAACCCCAACGGGCGAAATGGGGCTGGTGGCCGGCTACTACTCGTCAGCGGATTCGGCACGTCCGGGGTTTGGCTGGTTCTTTGGCCGCGACTCTCTCTACACCCTCTACGCCGTCAACGGCATGGGTGACTTTGCGCTTGCACGCGACGAGCTTGAGTTCCTGATGAAGCGGCAGCGCGCCGACGGGAAGATGATGCATGAGTATTCGCAGACGGCGGACTTCGTGGACTGGAAGGCGTTTCCCTATGAGTATGCCTCGGCGGATGCGACACCCCTGTTCCTGATGGCGATGCTGGATTATGTCCGGGCGAGCGGGGATGTTGCCTTCCTGAAAGCGCATCGCGACGAGGTTGAGAAAGCCTGGGCGTTTGAAACAACGCACGACTCCGACGGTGACGGAATCTACGATAACGTGCAGGGCACGGCGTGGGTGGAGAGCTGGCCGGGCGGGCTGCCGCATCAGGAGATTTATCTGGCGCTGCTGGACCGGCAGGCTTCGTCAGCCATGTCGAGCATCGCCGCGCTGTTGGGCGACGATGCAACGGCGCAGTCCGCCCGCGACCGCGAGGCTGCGATCGCAGCAAAGATCGAGTCTGAGTATTACCAGCCGGCCTCGAAGGATTACGCCTTTAGCCGGAATGCAAACGGCTCCCTTGACCCTGCGGCTACGATCTATCCCGCACTCGCATGGTGGACGCGGGAGTTTCCCCGTGATGAGGCTGCAGCTCACGGGCCCGGAGGCGCTGCGGCTGGTCCGCTCCCGGCAACCTATAAGGTTGGCGGATTATTCCATGAGGACGAGAGTTTCCGCCGGTGGGATTCGCATGAGTTTTCAACCGACTGGGGCGTGCGGGACGTAGCCGAGACCGACCGTGTTTACGATCCCATGAGTTATCACCAAGGGTCCGTCTGGCCCCTATTCACAGGATGGGCCGCAATGGCGGACTACCGCTCTGGACGCGCACTCTCAGGGTATGCGCACCTGATGCAGAACGCCGACCTCACCTCAGCGCAGGACCTTGGCGCGGTGACGGAGCTGCTCAGCGGTGCTTTCTTCGTGCCGTTCGGGCGCAGCACCAGTCACCAACTATGGTCTTCGGCGATGGTCGTGACTCCCGCCTTGCGCGGCTTGTTTGGCATCGATGTGGATGCGTTTTCGGGCACCGTATATCTAGACCCTCATCTACCTGCCGATTGGGGGAGTGCCGAGGTGCGGAACCTTCACGTGGGCGGGGCGGTCTGCACGCTAAAGTATGCACGCGCTGGGGGAAAACTTACAGTCCGGCTAGAGCAGATTTCAGGGCCTTCGCTGCGGATGAACAGCGATGTGGCCGGAGCCCGGGTGAGCGGCGATGTGACAGGGTTTCCACTGCCTGTGGTCGAGGTGGCAATACCTCACGGACTGCCGCCCCGAGGTTCGCGGACGATGCAGATGAAAGTGCTGGGTGAGTCCGCAGGGCCGCGCTCTCTAGCCATTGATCTGGAGGGTTGGGCTGGTTCGATCCGGGAGCTGAGTGTTCGGGTGAACAGTCCCTCGGTGAAACTGAAGGTAGAAGGCGCAGACTTTGGAGAGCTGGGGAGTGATGGGCTGCGGGCGGCCTCAGTCAGTTTCCCGCCCGGGGACGGATACCGGAAACGTACGGTGGTTTTCCGCTGGTAACTGATCAAGGTCGCAGAGGCCACTCGCTCCCAGCACATAAACTGTCAAGGCCAAACAGCTCAAGGTTCTAACCCACGAGGCCGCTTACCCGGCTTGAAACCCTAAGGCCTTATACGGTTAGTTACGGTTAGTTCGAAACGAGGCAAATGCACCATAACAGTGCAATCATTAGTGCATATTGGAGGCACTTGCTGCGGTGATGTCAGGCTGCCGATCCCCGACCAGCAGGTTAAACAGGAACCAGCACCTGGATTTCCAAGGGATCCAGGACGATCGGCAACGAAGCCACCAGAGAGCGCACCCCCGCAGGATAAACTGTCCCATCCCCGATACTTGTAGTTCCACTGGCCGATTTGCCCTTGTTGCTGTAGGCGATCTTGAAAGTCGTGGGCTGGCGGTTGATGTCGACGTCCACCAGGACGGCGCCGCTGAACGCCTTGGATCCACTAGTGTTAGCCACCACAACGAGCTCTTTGTTAGAAAGCACGCGGGAAAAAGCGATCAAGCCTCCGGGGCCCGTCGATGGCCCGAAGTCGGTGCCGTTGCCGGACACTTCGCGGAAGTAAAGTCTGCCATAACGCAGCGTGTTCTCTGCCATGCGGACGGCGGCAATTTCAGCCAGCTCCGTAAAAAACGGTGAAGATTTGTCGAAGGGTTTGGACTTTCCCCACAGCGCCTCGCGCACCGATTCCAGCGCATCCAGCCCGTCTACCGTGCCCTGAAGCCCCTGCTCGGTGCCGTAGTAGACGCACGGAATGCCCTGCAGGCAGAAGAGCAGCGCGAGCGCCATAGTGACCTGTAAGGCCGGTGTACCAGGCGCATTGAAGCGGGAGTTCTGATCGTGATTGTCGATGAAGCTGACGAAGTACTTACCGGCGTCGCCGTGGGAGGAAATCTGGGTCTTTTCCGCTCCCTTTCGATTGTTGAAGACTGCCGCGACAGCCTCGACCCCGGGAGGATTCGGTCCGAGCGCCTTAATCGCCGGCGGGAGCGCGAAGAACAGAGGATAGTCGAGCGCCGAGTCGATGCCGAATCCCTCTTCACCGGAGTTGCGGCCGACGAACTTGTCGATGGTGCCGTCGGAGTCGTAAATCTCGCCGAAGGTGAAGAAATTGCGCTTGCCGGCGCTCTGGGCGAACTCGCGCATGGCGTTGCCGAAGGTCGCAATCATGTCCGGACGGATGTACTTGACGGTATCGATGCGGAAGCCATCGATGTCGTACTTCGCGATGAGGTACTGGTAGGCGCGGATGAGTATGCTGAGCACCGGGGCTATACCGAACTGACTTCGGAGGTCCTCCTGGCCGGCGACCGACGCGTCGTACTCGACGACTAACTGGCGCAGCACGTCAAAGTCACCGGGGACGTAGTTGAGCGGTGGCCCCGGACTGTCGGAGTCTTTAGAGCCGCGCCGCCTGAAGAAGGCGGGCCGCTGTAATTCCTCGGGCCAGACGGCATCGTCCACACCCGCTCCTGCCGGATCAATCGCGTTCTCCCAATCCCCGCGTTGAAAGCCGAGACCGTTCATCCACTGGATAGGAGGCTCGTTGCCAGGAGCCCCGTATAGCAGGTGGTGGTCCGTAAAAGAGGACACCACCTGCCCGTTGCGTACGTAGTCAAAGACTCGGCCGGCGTGGTTGAGAACAATGTCAACTACGACGTAGATGCCGCGTGCGTGGGCCTCCTGCACCAGCGCGACGAGTTCGATCTCGGCGGTCGCTTCGGTGCCGTCGGAGGCAAAACGGCCTTCAAGATGGAGGAAGTCCTGCGCGTTATAGCCGGGATACGCGTATGCAAAACCGTCTTTTTCGGGGCGCGTATTTTTGACCACGGGCGAAAGCCAGATGGCCGTGACGCCGAGCTGCTGCAGATAGGGTAGCTGCTCCCTTACCCCGTTGAAGGTACCGCCCTGGCGGAAGCCAAATTTCTTGTCCCAGTCGAACTCAGGCGCGCCCTGAGGGTTGTTGAAGCGGTCGATCAGCAGGAAATAGATCCAGCAATCGCGCCAGTCAGCCGGTGAAGGGAAAGGATAGGGCACCAGGACCTTGGCGCCATCGACCAGCACCGGTTTATTGGTGGCCTGTTCGGCGGCACTCAGATAGGCATCGAGGGCCGCGTGCACTTCGGGCGAAAACGCTTGGGTTGGCATTGCTCTCCTCCGCGAGCATTTGGAGTTGTTGGCCCGCTTTGATTTTTGTTTGGGGAGAAAGGGCCGGTTACGGGAGCAGAAGTGTCCGGGAGCGGCGCGAGGTGAGCACTGTCTCTAGACACATAATGCGTCGGAACCCATCGGAGTGCAACAGGGAATGCGTTAATTTAACCTCGTTATGGCCCCGCGCTCGCAAACCACGTCTTTCCCTGTGTCGCGGTCACCGGGATCATTGCAGAGCTCTCATTGATGCTTGGCTTCTGTAGAAGGCATGAACGAGCAACGGTGGAGAGAGAAGTCGAACCTAATAGACTGACCATAGTCCTCTGGACCTTGCTCTCACCCCAGCCTCCCCGTATACTGGTTGATGTTCCACCCACCTGGATTTCCAGCAGGATAACTATGCCAAAACTAAAGACCCACACCGGCGCGGCCAAGCGCTTCCATAAGACTGGCACCGGCAAGATCAAGCGCGGCCAGACCAAGATGCGTCACATCCTGACGTCAAAGGCGACCAAGACCAAGCGGAAGCTAGCAGCTAGCTCCCTGGTCTCAGACGCTGATTACGCCAAGGTATCGCGCATGATTCCCTACGCCTGATCGTTTTTCTTGCTCGTCAAACCCGCACGATGAACCATCAGGGCCAGACACATCAGGGCCAGAACCAAGGCCCCCGGCAGCTTAACTAATCAAGCGCCGAGAGATCAGAGCAGCAAGCGAGTGAAGAGGTCAAAAGCCGCTCCCCTGAGGGGAAGGCATCCTGCCTCCAGCCGCACAACGAACCATTAAAGGAGCACCATGCCACGCGTAAAACGAAGTCATAAACGCACCGACCGCCGCAAAAAAATCCTCAAGCGCGCCAGCGGATACTTCCTCACTAAATCAAAGCTCTACCAGGCCGCCCAGGAAGCAGTGGAGCGCGGGCTGAAGTTCGCCTACATCGGCCGCCGTCAGAAGAAGCGCCAGTACCGCTCGCTCTGGATCGTCCGCATCAACGCGGCCGCCAACCTGAATGGAATCAGCTACTCGCAGCTCATTCACGGCCTCAAGCTGGCCGGCGTCGAGCTCGATCGCAAGATCCTTGC
>DASWUZ010000291.1:0-6170 GCA_036401395.1 Acidisarcina sp. | reverse complement strand
TTTATCTGGAGCAGGGCGCGACCATCCTCGCTGCGCCGACTCCGATGGAAGGCGCGGCGACCGGCTGCTACGACGCTGCCGAGCCACAAGGTGCATGGGAGCCGTATCAGGATTACGGCCACAACCACTGGCACAACAGCCTGCTCTGGGGCGAAGACATTCACGACCTCGCTATCATTGGCCCGGGGCGCATTTACGGGAAAGGCCTGAGCCGCGGCCACGACGACGATAAAGACCTGCCCCGCAGCAGCCTGCCCGGCGTCGCCAACAAGGCCATCGCTCTCAAAAACTGCCACAACGTGATCCTGCGGGATTTCTCGATTTTGCAGGGCGGATGGTTCGGGATACTCGCCACCGGAGTCGACAATCTGACCATCGATAACCTGAAGATCGACACCAACCGCGACGGCATGGACCTCGACTGCTGCAAGAATGTTCGGGTCTCGAATTGCAGCGTCAATTCGCCGTGGGATGACGGCATTTGCCCCAAGAGTTCGTTCGCTCTCGGGTATGCGCGGGCGACTGAAAACGTAACCATCACGAACTGCTACGTCACCGGCGATTACCAGCTCGGGGCCTTGCTTGACGGCAGTTTCAAACGGCTGCAGCCGGGATATAAGTACTATCCGACGGGTCGGATAAAGCTCGGTACCGAGTCGAACGGCGGCTTCAAGAACATTACGATCTCGAACTGCGTCTTCGAAAGCTGCCGAGGGTTTGCACTTGAGGGGGTCGATGGCGCCATCTGCGAAGACATTACTCTGACTGGCATTACCATGCGCGACCTGCGAAACTCGCCGCTGTTTCTCCGCCTCGGCATGAGGATGCGAGGGCCGGCCGGCGTTCCGGTCGGACGGATGAAGCGCATTCTCATCAGCAACATCACCAGCTATGGAGCAATGCCTGATTTTTGTTCGATCATCAGCGGCGTGCCGGGGCACCTGATTGAAGACATCAAGCTGAGCGACATTTACCTGCATCAGCAAGGGGGCGGCACAGCGGAGATGGCGGCGCTGATGCCTCCCGAAAAGGCCGACGGCTATCCGGAGCCAAGTAACTTTGGGAAGCTGCCGGCGAGTGGTTTTTTCATGCGACACATTCGCAACGTAGAGATGTCGAATATCGAAATCGCTACCGAAGCGCCCGACGTACGGCCGGCCTTCTGGCTGGACGACGTTGAGGGCTCGGACTTCTTCCGGGTTCGGACCCCGGCAGGTACTGCGCCGACCTTCCGGCTAAACAGCGCCCGAGACTTCCGCATCTTTGGCAGCCGTCACGTCAAAGATCAGGAGATCGCTACGGCTAGCAGGAAGGATATTTAGGCGCATGGGATGAAATTCCGATCGAGGAATGGCTTGTAGGGTAGATACAGTGTAGGTACAATTAGTGCAGCCCAGCGGCCCCTGATCGACCAAAATTATTGTTTAGCTGGCTGTCCGATGAGAAGAGGAGTCCGATGAGAGAAGGAACACTAACCGATGTTTCACTGGGATTCCTCAAATATCATCCATGTCGGGAAACACGGTGTTTCACCTGAGGAGGTTGAACAGGTGTTTACAAATGCTCCCTTCGACATTGAACGCCAATTTCGCGGCGGTGAGGAACGCACCGTTCATATGGGCGAGACGGCAGCCGGGCGCGTGTTGATTGTGATCGTCACGATTGGCGGGAATCGATCCGAGTGGTCACAGCATTTCCGGCGAACAGAGCGATGCGGAAGTTCTATTCAGAGCAAAAGGAGTCAAGACATGCCTAAGACTTTAGAAACTCCTGAATTCAAGACCGAAGTGGAAGAGGCACGCTGGTGGGCGGATAACCAAGCTCTGCTTCTTAAGGAATTTGAGGAAGCGGCAAAGGATGGGACTCTGGGCCGGAGCACGCTGGTAAAGCGTGGACAAACTCCGACTATTACGATTCGTCTCGACCCCGCTGATATTGAATTGGCGCGAAGGCAGGCTGAACAGCGTGGACTTAGGTATCAGACCTACTTGAAGATGGTTATTCATCAGGCGTTGCAGCAAGAGGCTGGAAAGTAGACGAGATTCGTCTAGCCCATCAAACTTGGGTGACTTTGGGTTGAGGTGTTCCGCCTGCGCGCTCTTCTATAATTGGCGTCGATGCAACGATCACTTGGGTCAACTATTACTACACGTTCGATCTCTGCCGTTCCTTCGTCCCCCCTTCTTCAAAAATTGCCGCCGTCTCTTTTTCTTGTCGTTTTTGCGCTCGCTTGGATTCCACGTTGTGCTGCGATCAGCACAAATGCGCAAGATGCTTTGCAGGCGGCTCGGCTAAATAATCTCGGCGTGGCGCTGATGAATCAGCAGCTCCAGGAAAAGGCAGTGACGAAGTTTGACGCTGCCTTTCAGACCGACCCCACGCTGGCCACCGCCGAGACAAACAAGGGACTCGCGCTCCTCTATCTCGGCAAGCTGCCGGAATCTGAGAAGGCCCTCGAACATGCGGCGACCCTCGCGCCAAAAGATCCGCATGTCTGGTACAACCTGGGCCTCTTGCGGCGCAGCCAGGCGCGGCCGGAAGAGGGCATCAAGGACTTTGAAAAAGTTTTAGAAATGAGACCGGACGATCCCGATGCGCACTACTTTCTGGGGTCGTTTTATCTGCAGCAGCAGGATTATCCGAAGGCGATCCACGAATATGAAGAGGTGTTGCGGCTGAACCGTCTGCACCCTTCGGCGGAGTTTGGCCTGGCGCGCGCACTGCAGCGGCAGGGCAAGACGGATGAGGCGCGGGTACACCTGGCTACGTTTACTCACCTGACGCGGGACAAGATTGCGGCGGCGATGACTAATACTTATGGCGAGCAGGGGCCGCTCTCGTATGCACAGGATGTGCATCTGGCCGAGGCCAAGGTTGGACCGATGATTCCGATCACGATGGTCGCGCTGCCAATCGGCGCGGCCTCGCCAGCGTCGCCCACGCCACCTGCACAGGATGTGACAGCCGGGGAATTTACTGGAGTGTCGGGAGGTGGAGCATGTCTGATCGATATAGAGGGCAAGGGACGCGAAGACCTGGTCTCTATGAGTGGAAAAGGGAGCAACGCGATTCGTTTGTTCCACAACAAGGGCGATGGCTCTTTTGACGTCGTTCCAGGTGAGACGAGCGGCCTGATCATGAGCGGCAGCGGCGTCGCATGTGCGGTTGGGGATTTCGACAATGATGGGTTGCCCGATCTGGCAGTGGCAACTACGACGGGCGTTTCTGTCTTTCGTAACATTGGTGATGGCAAATTCGCTGATGTAACAAAGGCCCTCGGCATTACGAGCAGGAACACCCCGCTAGGGCTTACGTTTGTCGACTTCGATCACGACGGCGATCTTGATCTGCTGGTGACGGGCCGTGCTCTAGAGGGCTCCCCGGCAACAACTGCTGCCAGCGTGATGTGGCGCAACAACGGCAATTCTACTTTTACGGAATGGACGACCCCGACTGGCCTCGGCGGTTCCGGCACTACGACCTCGGCGATCCTCTCCGATTTGAACAATGACCGCGCAGTTGATCTGATTGTGTCGGGACTATCGGGGGCACTATCGAGAGCGCCGGTCTTTTATGCCAACCAGCGCGAAGGGCCGTTCAAAGCCACGCCGCTCTACGATGACGTGAGGTTGCCGCCTTCGCTTGGGGTGACCGTGCTTGATTTCAATAAGGATGGATGGATGGATGTGGCCGTCACTCACATGGGTGCGCCGGGAATTACCTTGTGGCGGAATGTTGAGGGCAAGCGCTTTGAGCGGGTGCCGCTGCCGATCACGGATGCGATTGGTGGTTTTGGCGTTACTCCTATCGATATCGACAACGATGGTTGGATTGATCTTGCCGTCTCGATCATGACAGCGAATGGGCCAGAGGTGAGGGTGCTGCGGAATCGAGGGCCTGATGGTTTTGAAGACGTGAGCAAGGCGCTGGGGCTGGACAAGATTAAGCTGCAATATCCCGGCGCGCTGATTGCTGCCGACGTTGATGGCGATGGAGCGGCGGACCTCATCGTGACTCAGGCCGACCACGATCCGATGGTGTTACATAATGTCGGCGGCAACAAGAACCACTCGCTGCGAATTTCCTTTGCTGGTATTGCGGACAATAAGACGGGCATTGGGACCAAGGTAGAAGTCTTCGCCAACGGACTGTGGCAGAAGTTCGAACTTGCAAGTTCGTCCGGCTTTCTCAGTCAGGGTTCGACCCAGATTCTAGCGGGGCTCGGCGAGAACGACCACGCTGACATCGTGCGCATGTTATGGCCTACAGGCGTTCCGCAGGATGAGACAGATGTTGCGCCGGTGAAGTTCCTCGCACTGAAAGAATCGGACCGGCGGGGAAGTTCCTGTCCGGTGCTCTTTGCGTGGGATGGGACGAAGTACCAGTTCATCACCGACGTAATTGGAGCGGCAGTCGTGGGCCATTGGGTCTCGCCGGTCGCGAAGAACACTCCCGACCCGGATGAGTGGGTCAAGGTCGAGGGCTCGCAGTTGAAGGAACGCGATGGCTACTTCAGCCTGCGCTTCGGTGAACCAATGGAAGAGGTCAACTACGTAGACCAGCTTCGCCTCGTCGCCATTGATCATCCCGAGGGCACGGAGGTCTACCCCAACGAGCGCTTCCTCAGCGAACGGCCATTTGCCGAAGAGAAGACCATCGTCAGCAGTGCCGCGCACGCCCCCGTCGACGCGTGGGACGACAATGGTCACGATGTTCTCGATACTCTGCGCGAACGCGATCACAAGTACGTGCGCGACTTCACGAACCTGAGCTTTGCAGGTTTTGCCAATAAGCATTCGTTGACCCTTGATGTGGGGGAATGGACGCAGCGCAATCCGCTGCACATGCTTCTGAGTGGGTTCATTGAATACTTCAGCGCGAGCTCGATGTATTCGGCGTGGCAAGCCGGTATCGAACCCATTCCACCGTATGTCGAGGCGCAGTTGCCTGACGGAAGCTGGAAGCGGGTCATTGATGACATGGGCTTCCCCGCAGGGCTGCCGCGAACAATCGTGGTTGACCTTACGGGCAAGTTGCCGTTGGGTACGCGCCGCATTCGCATGACCACGAACCTGCAAATTTACTGGGACCAGGCGCTGATCGACAACGGCCCCGATGTCTCGGGCGGCATTCGCCAGACCGAACTCCCCCTGGGACAGGCGAAGCTGGCCTTCCGCGGCTACCCGCAGCAGGTCGATGGCGCGACGCCGGGCGACCTGACCTACAACTATCAGCACATCAGCATGACCGGCCCCTTCGTCCGACAGCGCGGAAGCTATACCAACTACGGCGACGTGACTTCGCTGCTGAAAAAGGTGGGCGACAAGTTCGTGATCTTCGGCAGCGGGGAAGAGATCGATGCCGAGTTCAGTGCCGCGCCTTTGCCCCCCCTGCCCGCGCATTGGAAGCGAGATTATTTTTTCTACGCCAACGGTTTTGTGAAGGACATGGACTTCTACGAAGCCTTGCCATTCACGGTCGCTGACATGCCGTTTCACGGCATGACCGCTTATCCCTATCCGCGCAGCGAACATTTTCCCGACGATGCCGGCTCGGTTGCTTATCGGCTTGACTGGAACGACCGCTTCGACTCGGGGAGCAGCGTGGAAGACTATCGATTCCGCTATGAATTGCAGCCGTCTGTTCCTGAAACGGTGCCCGTACACGGAGAGTCCGGCGAAGATCAGGGCGGTCGATGACGGAAGTAGTCCTCGAATCGGCGGTCAAGCAACTGTCGCTGTTACGAGAAAAGAAGATCTCTCCGCCGGAACTGGCCGAGGAACATATCCGCCAGATCGAGCGGCTCAATCCTTCATTGAATGCGCTGATCGAGTTTGACCCTGAGAGGGTGCGACAGCGGGCACGCACCTGCGACGTGCATTCCGGCCCACTCGCCGGTCTGCCGGTGACCGTGAAGTCTTCCATTCAAGTCGCTGGCTATAAATGCGAACTAGGAAGCCGCATCCTTGAGGGCCGAGTCTCGATCGAAGACGCAGTTGCCGTCGCGCGACTTCGGGCGGCTGGCGCCATCATCCTCGGCGCCACCAACTGCCCCGAATTTCTGATGGCCTACGAAACCGACAACCTGCTTTACGGACGCACCTCGAACCCCTGGAGCCTCGATCACTCGGCCGGCGGATCGAGCGGCGGTGAAGCTGCTGCCATCGCGT
>DASWUZ010000290.1:0-3692 GCA_036401395.1 Acidisarcina sp. | reverse complement strand
GGGGGGGGGGGGTGAGCCATTTCCCGTTTACGAGAACAGAGAAGGGCCCGAAGGGAAAAACAGCTCAGATTGAAGGCATGGAAATGCGTCCTCAAGTGAATTGAGGGTAGGAAAACCTCTTTACTGTAGAGTTAATAATTTAATTATACGCCAAGGAAAGAATCACTACGCCAAATTTCCGGCAGTTAATCGGTCAGGTTTTTGAAGAATGGGCACCACTAACAAATCTCTGGATGTTTTTGCGGGCGACGGCCCAGGGACACCCTCAAATTGAGCCACTACCGGCGTCTTGGAAGTGGGTCAATTTGGAATGTGAGTACGCTGGCCACGTTCAAAGCGATACCCTCCCAACCACACGGTGATGACGGCAATGACCAACACCGTCGATATTGCCAAAGTGATCCAGTGCCATAGTGGCCTCAGTCCGTCCTTCTGCTTCCCGCCCAGAAAGGCAACAAACCCAAGAAGGATGAGAGCCCCAAATATCGGTATAACCATGCCGTCATGCTACTGTGCGATGCGCTTCTTGTAAGGGCCGCGCTTCGCCGCAACTTGCTCCGGAACCAACGCTCCCAATTCTTCAACGCCCCACACATGGATCAGCGAGTTCCGCTTCCATTGCCGAGTTCACGCGCAAAGTCTGATGTACGGGCAAAATTTGCAAAACACTGACCCACTACCTGCGTCTAAGTGGCGGGACAAGGGTGTCGGCGGGGAGGTATCATCGACGAGAGTAATGGGGCGCGACGAGGGGATGATGCACAAGAGCGAGACAGGAAAGAGCTTAGGATTGGCGATCGCGATCGGAGTAGGCGTCGGTTCTGCGCTTGGCGTGGCGCTGCATAGTGCAGCTGAAGGGGTTGCGCTTGGTGCCGGGATTGCTGCGGCGTTCGGGGCTGCCAACTATCGCGCCAACTGCAAGCGAAGCGCTGTCGACACTCCTGCCGGGCAATCCTGATCCCTCATGGCTTTTAACGCTCCAAATCCCGGCCAGAAGCCAAGCACGGGCGGTGGTCTTCAGTCCCTCGTAAAGGCAGAGAAGCTGTTTCAGATTGCTCTCGTGATGCCTGTAGCCGCATGCATCGGATGGGTGATTGGTCTTGCTCTCGACCATTGGCTGCATCAGACGTGGATATATATTCCGGGCATTGTGCTGGGGTGCATCGCTGGCCTGATCGAGGCTGTCCGCCAGGCCGTCAGCTCCGATAAGGGTCTGGATAGAGACAAGCCGTGAGCCCTGCCTCCACGCAGTCCTTCTCCGACGCCGCCCTCAAGGTGACTCTCCGCAAAGCGATGCGCACTGTTGCCGTTATCACCGTCGCGCTGTTTGCTGTTTTCTGGGTGTGGCAGGGCTGGCGCACCGGGATGCTCCTGCTCACGGGGGGCCTCGTTTCCATGGCCAGCTTATTTGAATGGCAGAGGCTGGTTTCCGTCCTGAATGCACGCCTCGACAATCAACAATCTCCTCGCTCGACGTCGTTCGTTGTGGCCATGTTTTTCCTGCGTCTTTCGGTGGTCGTCGTGGTGCTTTATGGTAGTCTAAAGTGTTTCCAGACTGCGGGTTACGTCCCTATTTTTGCGCTGGCAACGGGCCTCTGCCTGGCATTCGTGGGCCTCAGCATTGAAGCCGTTAAGACGCTGATAGTTTGAGCTAAAACTTACCCGGAAGGATCCATGAAGGCGCTTCTCGTTCTACTCCATGCGGCCCTGAATCACTGGTTCGGCGCGCCCGTCACCGCCCTCCTGCTGGCGCTGCACTTACATCCCACCGACCCGGTGGCCCCGATCAGCGAGACTTACACGCTTGAACTTTTTATCGCCGCCCTGCTGCTGCTGTTTTTCATCGTGGCTCGCGCGACGCTCGATGTAGAACGGCCCGGGCCCGTGCAGTGGGCCGCCGAATGGATCAATGAATTCGTGACCGGGCAGGCCTCAGCTGTGATGGACCGCGGTTACGAAACTCACTTGCCCTTCGTCACCACAATCCTGCTATTCGTCCTCGCGTGCAACTTGTTCGGCCTGCTCCCCGGCATTGACACGCCGACGGCAAACCCGGTCGTTCCGCTGGCGATCGCGGCGCTCACGTTTCTTTACTACAACTTTTATGGAGTCAAGGCGCAGGGTATTATCGGGTACATCAAGCACTTTATGGGACCGGTCTGGTGGCTTTCGCCGCTTCTTTTCCCGGTCGAAATTATCAGCCACCTGTCCCGCGTCGTCTCGCTCACGATCCGTCTCTACGCGAATATGTTTGCGAGCGACATGCTGACCCTGGTCTTTTTCTCGATGGTTCCGCTGGGCTTTCCGATCGTTTTTCTGGGGCTGCATCTGGGAGTGGCATTCATCCAGGCTTATGTTTTCATGCTGCTGGCGATTATTTATCTGTCGATTGCGACCACCCATGAGGAACACGAAAAACACGAGGAGTCCGGATCGCACGAAGCGAAAGTTGCCGAGGCACATTAATCCCGCGCATTCGCGCGACACATCTTTCACCGGAGACCGCTTCCACTCCGGTAGAAGCCGCTGTATAGCGTGAGGGGGCCAGCACGGTGAGCCTCAACCACCCACTGACAGCAATTCCTACGGAAGCAGGAGAACTATGCGCAAACTACAATATGTATTCATGACGATGTCCGCACTGCTGATGGCCCTTCCGGCCTTCGCGCAGTCCGGTAGTGGGACGACCGGCCCTAGCTGGATTCCGATTGGTGCCGGTATCGGGATGGCAATCGCTTCCGGGCTCTGCGGTCTCGGTCAGGGGCGCGTTGCCGGCTCTTCGGCTGAGGCGGTCGCTCGCAACCCAGGAGCCCGGCCGGCAATCTTCCTGTTCCTGATTCTCGGACTTGCGTTTATCGAGTCCCTGGCGCTTTTCACATTCCTGATCATTATCATCAAGGTGAAATAGGCTCAGGAGTAGGGCTGCTGGGGTCTCGGAATGCTAGTGAGAAGACGCCCGATGAATCTGTCAGTTTCCATCCTCGTTAGGGCACTGCTGTGCTGACACGTTATTTCCTTGCACAAGTCCGGTCATCCTGAAGTCGTTATTCCGTTGCACAAGTCCCGTCATCCTGAGCGAAGCGAAGGATCTGCGGTTGGCTGAAGACGGCGGGAGGGACCCTGACGCCGATGCCGAAAGATTCCACACACTAGCTTAATGTTCCCTTCAAAAAAACGCCTTCCGAAGTGGAGGCGTTTCCTTTTGCCGGAAATACCCCTCCGAACCGCCGGGGCCCGTCGACTCAAGCAAAGGAAGAGGCCCGGTGTTCACCGGGCCTCTATCATTCATTCGCAAGCGAATTTTTAGTTGAAGATGGAATGAGCGTCAGCAAGTGTCAAAGCGCCCGACTTTGCTCTCGCGGCACGATCTGAAAATTTGACAGGCTGAGCCGACTTAGGAGCGGGGGCGAGCGGCGGTGCGGATGCCACCGCGACAGCGTTGTTGTCAACAGCGGGCCCAAGGCCCAGCTTGATCAGCGCGCGCGAGTCGGGAATGATCTTCGTCTGCCAGTGGTGATCGGCCTGGTACTGCTGCATCGCCTGCTGGCTCTGCTGGTCCCAGTTGCCGGTTGCTTCGCCGGTGAGGTAGTTTTCGCGGATCAGAGCTGACTGGATTTCGCGGGCCCGTCCCGCATCGATCTGACGCTGACCGTGAATCTGGTGAACTGACGATTTCCGCTTAGAGTGGGAAT
>DASWUZ010000289.1:0-2259 GCA_036401395.1 Acidisarcina sp. | reverse complement strand
ACGCGGCTATCGACCGCCGCAATCTCCTCCAACAGCTTGTACGTCCGGTCGCTCGACCCATCGTCCACGAATACCAACTCAAAGCTGTCGCCAACCTGCTCCATCACCGCCTTGAGGCGGTCGTATAGGGCAGTTACATTTTCCTGCTCATTGTGGAACGGCACCACTATCGAATACTTAGGCATATTACCTATATTATAAACTCCGAATCTTCCTCCACTTAAGTGGCGCCCCGTTCGCTACTAGCGTTTCGCTATAAACCGGCAATGATAGTGAAGTGGGCCGTTACTCCTGGCCGGTTGGAATTGTGGGGGCCGCTGTTGCCGCGGGGGCGACGGGGTTCGCGTCCTTAATCAGGAGCGCGGTGCGGGGGAAGCTGAAGCTGCCTCCGGCGTCGTCTATGACGTTGACCTGGCAGGTATAGAGGCCAGCCTTGAGTTCGGTGAGGGGCACGTCGAACTGGAAGGCTACTGCGTCGCGGTTAGGTATGTTGATCTGGGTCGCTTCGACGAGCGGCGTCTCGAATGCCTTCACGGTGCCGTTTAGAAATTCGATGCTGGTGAGGACGCGGACTGCGTTCTTTGCGCTGGGGGCGCTGGGGGATGGAGCGGAGTTGTTGTTCTGCTTGGCTTGATTCGACGTAGATGAGGGTTGTGTGGCGGGGGCGGACGACTTCGTCGCGTGGGTTGGGTCGTACACTTCGTAGAGAAAATAAATGTGCTGGTCCTGGCGGAAGACGTGGGGGATATTGGGCACGAGTTCTATGCCGTCGGCTACCAGTGGGCTGGTGGCTTTTTTGCTGGTGTTGGGAATGCGCTGGCTTGCGAGGACGACGGAGCTGAGTTTTAACGGACTCTTGCGGAGGTCGGGGACGTTGATGTCGGTCTCGAATGAGCCCATGTTGCCGGTTTCGTTTTCGCGCACTACAAACTTGAGGTGGTATTTGCCGATGGGGAGGGTGAAGCCGGTCGAGTACTGAATGTTTTTCCGCGAGACCTGCTGGGCCTGATCGATGGCGAGTTTGACGGTTTCGCGGGCGTCGCCGATGCCATGACCCTGCGCATCTTTGACGGAGCCGATGATGTCGAGCGTGGCCTTGTCGCGATCGCCGCCCTTGACGAAGGGAATCTGTGAGCCCGGCACGACGATCGATACGGGGATGAAGAAATGGGTCGGGTCGACGCGGAAGTAGAGCGCCTGCAGGTAGACGGCGACGTCGGTGGCGGGCAGGTCGCTGGCGAGTTCGTCGTCGAGTTCGCGCTCGCGATCTTCTTTATTGGAGTGCTTGAAGTCGGCGGGCGCGTAGTAGCCGGGGCGGAACTCGAGCTTCGCGTCACCCCGGTTGATTTTAATCGTGAGCTTGCGATACGCCCCGTCGCGATTGGTGTTGGTGGAGTGGAAGCCGAGTACGTAGTAGGCGCTGGTGTCCTGCTGCATGCGCTGAAAGGCGGGCGCGAAGTCGTTCGAATCGAAGAAGGCCTTGCCGCCGGTGTCGGAGGAGAGTGTGGCTAGTGTCTCCTGTGAAGAGAAGTTGGAGTCGAAGTTATTTTGGATCGCTGCGTTGTTGAACGCGCCGTTGCCGCGCAGGCTGCCGGTGCTTGCGTCGCCTAGCGGAGAGACGGCCTGCAGACCGCGGGTGTCGATGCTGTAGATGGAGAGGTTAGAACGGACGGCGGCGTTGATTGCTCCGCGCAGGGAGGCCTGATTTTCAATGCCGTCGCGCGACAGGCCACCGGAGAAGTAGAGCAGCGCCTTCTTCTGATCAATGTAGCTCAGCGCCTTCGAGATGGAAGAGATGGCGTAGAGTTCGCGGTCGGTGTTGAGGTCGTTGTATTCACTCTCGTCGGCGGTGTAGGCGGTCGTGTCTTCAACCTGATTGGTGGTGCTGGTCGCGCCCGGAGCAAAGCCAGCGCCTTGCGAGCCGTTGTATTTGCCGACGCCATAAAGTAACGCTTGCTTGTTGGCGGTGAAGTCCTGATCGAGTGTCATCGACGTTGAGAGCGAGACCAGAGCTATCAGGTCGGCCGACTGCATCTGCTTGTTGATGTAGTTTTTTGCGGAGTCGACGGCGCGGTCGAGGTCGTCGGGCTGCATCGACGTGATGTCAAAGAAGAAGACGATCAGTCGGTGGTCGCGAAGCTGTTCGGGGGTAGGTGCGGTGTTGGTTTTCCCGAGGACTAGAGCGCCCTGGCCAGCCTGGCCACTGATGGTCGCTTCGTTGAGTGGTGCGGCCTGATCTACGGTTTGAAAGTCGAAGCT
>DASWUZ010000288.1:0-2760 GCA_036401395.1 Acidisarcina sp. | reverse complement strand
GCCGCGGAGGAAGTGGAAGATGATCGAGATCACCGCGAAAATCAGCAGGATGTGGATGAGGAAGCTTGAAGTGTGCAGGACAAAAAATCCGCCGAGCCACGCGATTACCAGAATTACTCCGAGCAGCAGAAACATGTTGTTCTCCTCTGTGTCGTTCGATTTTTAGCCGTTTTTGCGTCTCACGCGAGCCGGTGCATCGCAGGTGCAAGCGGCGAACTATAAGTTCGTTGCGCGGGCCGGGATAAGAGTTGTTTGATTGGATAAAAATAGGTGTGGTAGCTAAGGACTACCTAATTAGTTAAGCCCATCTGAAGGAAGTTCGATGATGCGGAGCGAATCATTTCCTTTGATATAGCTCTTGCGGCGAAACCAATCTTCCATGGCTTCGTGGAGGACGGAGAGAGGGACACGAAAGCCCACCTCGATCGCCCCGTCGGCAACAGGGAGAGTGTCATCGAAGATCGCGTCGTTGGTGAAGTTACGCATCGCGAAATTGTCTATCCAGGCGATGGGGCAAAGCGTGGAGTTGCCTGATTCGTCGACTAGTTCCACGCTTAACTTACGCGCGAACATCATGTCTCCACGGCGGATGAAAAGAAGATGCGACGTCGCCACTTATGGCGTGGGGCTTGTTGCGGGAGCCGCGAAGCCGGGTCATTGGCTGAGGACGGGCAGCACCGGAAGAAGATTAGTGTGGCCTGCCTCTTTCATCACAGCGTCAAGGTGTTCAAGCACTTCGGGGATGGTCATGGTATATATCTCGCGGCCGTTGTCGTAGCCGGATTCGACGGCTTGCTTAAGATAGTGTCCAGCGATTTGTGCGGCGAGCGCGTCGGTGATGGCGTTGCCTGTTTCCTTTTTGTAGGCGACCCAGGCGCGGGCCGGCATGGCGATCCAGACGGGGCGTCCGTTGACCTCGAAACGTATGTCGATGGCATCGGCGTGGCGGGTCGCGATGGCGACGATGGTCGCCTTCCATTTGCAGTGCAGATCTTCGCCGGTCCACCGGTCCTCGACGTGGAAATCTTCAAACATGCCTCTAGCCTAATTCGCATCAGGTGCCTCAGCAAGTGGAGCCGAACAGACCCCGCAATTACTCATGTGCGTCCACAACCGATCTGACTCGGCTGCATCCTAATGTTGTTTATAAGGGCGTGTTGTCCTAAGACGGTTCAGCTCTGACTGTTCAGCTTGTGCCGGCATTCGGCACGAGGATTGCGCAACCTTCCCGGCTGGTTCGCGTCGAATACAGGACAAATCTCAATGTGTTTATAATCCGTTTTTCTTGAAGAGGGCTTTCATGGCACAGGCTATAAAGGGCGCACAGTATTTTGAAGCGAAGCTTATCGAGCAGAAAAAGCAACTGGAACAGGCGATGGCCTCAACTGTAGAGCAGGGGCGCGAGGCCGCTGCGGAGGACACGCAGGATGCTGTGGACCTCGCCGTGTTGTCGTATCAGAAAGAAATGCTGTTCAGCCAGGGAAGTCATGGCCACGCTATGTTGAGCCGCGTGAATGCTGCCTTGCAGCGAGTGGCTGATGGGACGTTTGGCGAGTGCGTCAATTGTGAAAAGGTGATCGGCCCGGCTCGGCTGGAGGCGCTTCCCTGGACGCCGTATTGCATTGACTGCCAGGAAAAAATCGAGAAGGGTGAACTGGAAGATACTGGCCAGGCCGCCTGAGTGGTTGCGGCCGCTTCCGTCCATCAAACTGAAGCTGCTTAAGGTGCGAGGTTGCCGTTGAAAGTGGTGCAGCTGTCAATGGTCCCCCCAGCAAGCCCTTTGCGGAACCACTCCTCGCGCTGATCGCTTGATCCGTGGGTCCAGCTTTCGGGGCTGATAGCGCGCCCGCTCATCCTCTGCAGGTGATCGTCGCCAACGGCTGCCGCGGCCTTGAGCGCATTTTGCACGTCATCTTCGTGGACGATATTGCGCTGCTCGGTACTATGTCCCCAAACGCCGGCGAAGCAGTCGGCTTGAAGTTCGAGGTCGACCGAGAGGTGGTTGCCCTCGCCGGGCTCTTGGCCCGCTAACTGACGCATCTTCGATTCAATTCCCAGGAGCTTTTGGACGTGGTGACCAAGTTCGTGGGTGACCACGTACGCCTGCGCGAAGTCGGCGGAATCGCCGCCAAGCTGGCGCAGTTCGTCCCAGAAGCTGAGGTCGATGTAGATTTTTTCGTCATCGGGGCAGTAGAAGGGGCCAGTCGAAGCCTGCGCCGTGCCGCAGCCCGACTCGATGGCATCGCGATAGATGACGAGTTTGGCGTGCCGGTACTGCTTGCCTTCATCGGCGAAGGTCTGAGTCCAGGTCTTCTGGGCGTCGTCGAGCACGAAGCTGATGAGTTGAACGTCGCGGTCTTCGTCTGCCGAGTGGGTCTGTGGCTGGCCAGCGATTTGAGGGCCGGATTGGGTCGTCCCCTGAGACCCGCCGCCTAAGACTGCGCCAAGGTAGTTTCTTCCGGTGACAAGGCTTATTACCAGCAGGATTAGGAATCCGACGATGCCAATGCCGCCCCCACCGAAGCCAAACCCGCCACCGCCCCCGGAGGAGTCTCTGCGGTCTTCTACATCACTGCTTACGCCGCCCGGTGTCCAATCCATCGTCGATCGCCCCTTTTGCTGTTTTCCAGTGCTGAGATGCCACTAGAGGCGAAAACTGCGAGGGAATTTTGCGGCGGGTCGGCTAATTTCCAGGCGGACGTTAGTAGGGGCGGCGCGCAGAACGGAAGCGTGGTTCCGAATCCGGATTCAAAGCTTGTA
>DASWUZ010000287.1:0-4283 GCA_036401395.1 Acidisarcina sp. | reverse complement strand
CCAGCCCATCAATTCGAAGTGGTGATGCAGGGGGGCCATTCGGAAGATGCGTTTGCCCTTACGCAGCTTGTAGCTGCCCACTTGCAGGATCACCGATACGGCCTCGAGCACGAAGATACCGCCGATGAAGGGCAGCAGCAGCTCCTGCTTGATGACGACAGCTACCGTGCCTATGGCGCCGCCAAGGGCCAGCGATCCGACGTCACCCATGAAGATTTCAGCTGGGTGCGCGTTGTACCAGAGGAAGCCGATACTGGCACCGACCATGGCCCCGCAGAAGATCGTCACTTCGCCGACGAGGGGCATGCGCTGCAGTTCAAGGTAGTCGGAGAATACGACGTGGCCGCTGACGTAGGTCAGTACACTCAGTGCGCCAGCGGCGATGATTGTGCAGCCGATCGCGAGGCCATCGAGGCCGTCGGTCAGGTTCACGGCGTTGCTCGAAAAAACGATCACCAGCACGACGAAAATAATGAACGGAAGAAATGCCAGGATGGCGAGGTGAGGAAATCCGCCGAGCGCGTGAATGGCGAGATCGGGCCGGAAGCGTTTCACAAACGGCACCATGAGGTGCGTGGAATAGCTGCCCTGCGATTGCATGAAGACCAGCGAGACCGCGATGATTGTGCCCACGAGCGCCTGATAGCCCAGTTTTTCGCGGGCAGTGAGGCCGAGGTTGCGCCGCTTCACTACTTTGATGTAATCGTCGGCGAACCCAATCGCGCCGAAGCCGAGCGTCGAGCCCATGACCAGCCAGATGAAAGGGTCGGAGAGGTCGGCCCACAGCAGCGTCGGCAGCAGGATCGCGATGCAGATCAGGATGCCGCCCATGGTCGGCGTGCCGGATTTTTTCTGGTGGTCTTTGGGGCCGTCTTCGCGAATGTATTGGCCGATCTGAAATTCGCGCAGCTTCTCAATGACGTAGGGGCCAATGATAAGCGTGATGAGGAGGGCAGTGAGGCTGGCAAACGCAGTTCGAAAAGTCAGGTAGCGAAAGATGCGAAACGGGCGGTAGTAAGGGAAGAGCTTTTGATAGAGCAGCCAGTAAAGCAAACTTCCTCCGGCGCAGGCACCCGGGTTTCGGGCACGCGGTTTTAGGTACGGTTCTGCGGGTGACTAAAGGGTGACTATGGGGTCCAGTGAGCTGGGTTCCACGGGTATCTTACAGGGAACGATGACTGGTGAATGTTAGCGAAACAGGTTCAGCCGGCGGTCTCGGGGGCGACTTCATCGAGTGCCTCCAGGGCTTTTTCCAGCCGCACCCCGCGCGACGCTTTCAGCAGGACGGCGTCTCCGCTTTGGAGTTCGATGCGGAGCCACTGGCCTGATTCTTCGGGCGTTTCAAGGAAGATTGATTCAGCGCCTGCCTCCGCCGCACCTTCAACGATAAATTTTGCGTTACCGCGCACGCCTACCACGATATCGATGCCGCGCTTCGCGGCTAAGCGGCCGCAGGTACGATGGAGTTCCGGTGCCTCGGAGCCGAGTTCCAGCATTTCTCCGGCTATTAAAATGCGCCGCTTCGCGGGCAGGGATGCAAGCGTGCCAATCATCGATTGCAAAGCCTCGGGGTTGGAGTTGTATGAGTCGTTAATCAGGGTTGCACCGCGCAGCCTCAGGACCACGCCGCGTTTGTCGGCAGCCTGCAGGCCGGCCAGAGCGCGGGCGCAATCGGCCAGCGGGACCCCGGCCTCGAGCCCCACTGCAATCGCGGCGATCGCGTTGGTGACGTTATGGCGGCCGAGGACGGAGAGGGTAACAGCGACGCGTTGCTCGCGGGCCAGCACGCTGAAGCGTACACCCTCAGAGCCTAGTTCCTCTATGTTTTCCGCACGCGGCTCAGAACAAGGCCCAGCGCCGAAGTAAATCACCTTGCCATTGAAGCCGCGACCGAATTGCGAGACGTAAGTATCGTCGCAGTTTAGAAATGCGACTCCATCGTGCGGCAGCGCTTCGACCAATTCATATTTCGCACGGGCAACACCGCCAATGCCGCTTGAGAAATTTTCTGCGTGGGCGTTACCTACGTTTGTCACTACGCCCCAGTTCGGAGTGGCGATCTTTGCCAGCGCTGCGATCTCGCCCGCTGCCGACATTCCCATTTCGATCACCGCTACATCGTGGTCCGGTTCAATCCTGAGCAACTGCAGGGGCAGGCCGAAATGATTGTTTAGATTGCCCTGCGATTTCAGCACATTGAATTTGGTCGCCAGCACGGCAGCGACGGTGTCTTTTGTAGTCGTCTTGCCTGCGCTCCCGGTAATGGCGACGACGCGTCTTCCCCAATGATGACGCACCGCCGCGGCCAGCCTCTGCAGGGCCAACAGTGGATCGTTGTCCACCATAAGCAGCGTCTTGAGCTTGACTGCCTCGGGCAGATAAGCGGCCTTGGCGCGGGAGACGACAGCTGCGCGGGCGCCGCGCTCCATGGCCGATGTGAGGAAGTCGTGGCCGTCGAAGTGCGCGCCTTGCACGGCAAAAAAGAGGTCGCCGGGGTTGAGGGTTCGCGAGTCGATGGAGTAGCCGGTCGCGGGTGCTTCGCCGGTCTCATCCGGAGCAAACCACACACCTGCGCCCATCCAACGCGCGATCTGCTCGAGGTCGAGTTTCATTGGGCAGCCACGGTTCCGCGGCCCGCAAGAGTATTGAGCACCGAGCGCGCTACCTCGACGTCATCGAATGGGATGGTGTGGTCGCCGATGATCTGCACCTTCTCGTGGCCCTTGCCAGCGATCAATACTATATCGCCGCGGCGAGCCTGTTTAAGGGCTATCTCAATGGCTGAGGCGCGGTCGGGTTCGACGATCAGGGTCGCTGGTGAGTTGTCTAGCCCTGGGAGCACGTCGGCGATGATCGCTTCGGGGTCTTCGGTGCGCGGATTGTCTGAGGTCAGCACGACGACGTCGCTTCCCTGCCCCGCTGCGCGCCCCATGAGCGGGCGCTTGGTCTTGTCGCGGTCTCCTCCGCAGCCAAATACGGTGATTACGCGGCCATTGTTTGAATTTGAAACATCGGCGGTTACGAATTCTCTTGCCAGGGAGATGAGGTTTTCCAATGCGTCGTCGGTGTGCGCATAATCGACGACGACTGTGAAATCCTGCGCCGAATCGACGGTCTGAAAGCGCCCGGGAACGCAGGCGAGGTTCGCCGCGCCGGCGGCAACCTGCTCAAGGGTCAGGCCGCGCGCTATGGCCGCGGTTGCAGCGGCGAGTAGATTGTAGACATTGACGCGGCCCGTCAAGCGAGTGTCGATTGTGGTTGACCCTAGGGGAGTCGTCAACTCGAACTTCATTCCGCTTGCAGTCATGCGGACGTTGCTGGCGCGGAACGCCCCGACATCGACGCCGTAGCCGTAGATCTCGCTACCCGCCATGCGGGCGGCTTCGGCAAGGGCAAGTCCGTGCTCGTCTTCGAGGTTGATCACCGCAATGCGGGGAGCCGGTGATTGTGATCCATCAAAGAGGACGCGCTTGGCCGCGAAGTAGCGCTCCATTGTGCCGTGGTAGTCGAGGTGATCGCGCGTCAGGTTTGTAAAAATGGCGACGTCGAAATGCAGTCCCCAGGTGCGCCCCTGATCGAGTGCGTGAGAGGAGACTTCCATCACGGCCTCGGTCGCGCCCGCCTTCACTCCCTCAGCGAAAAGCTCCAGCAGGTCACGCGACTCTGGCGTGGTGTGCGGGGAGGGACGGACCGCGCCTGAGACGTGGTACTCGATGGTGCCGATGAGCACTGTCTTGCGCTCGTTGCGGTTCAGCATCGCGTCGAGCAGAAAGGCGGTTGTGGTCTTTCCGTTCGTGCCGGTGACGCCGGTGATGGACAGCTTCTTTTCGGGGTGGCAAAAGAAGTTCGCGGAAATCTGAGCGAGGGCGCGGCGACCGTGCTGTACCAGCACCAGCGCGATTTTCAGATGAAGTCGCTGCGCGGCCTCGAAGGCTTCAGGTGAGTCGGTAACGACGGCCGTCGCACCTTGCTGAATCGCAGCGGCGATGTAGCGGCTGCCATCTGTCGTGCCTCCGCGCATGGCTACAAATAGCGAACCCGGGCGCACATGCCGCGAGTCATACTCGACGCTCGAGACCTCAACGTTGGACACATCAATGAGGGGGCCCGCGCGGCCTACCGATTCAACTCCCGCCATTATGTCTTCGATGTGCATGGCATCAGGAATTCTACTTCCGTTCTTATTCGATGCGCTCGTGGTGGTAGCCGCCTTCGTTGAGCGCGTCTACGAGACTCGCGATGTGCGCGCGACCGCGGGTTTCGAGGGTGATGTCGATGGCTGT
>DASWUZ010000286.1:0-1943 GCA_036401395.1 Acidisarcina sp. | reverse complement strand
GGTGATGGTCTTGGGCACGCCTTCGATCAGGTTGCGGCCCTTGATCTCCATGGTGATCGGCTTGTCGAGCGGATAGGCCGAGCCGATAGCGATCTTGATCGCCTCGGCGGTGCGCTCGCCGATCAGCAGGTTGTACTTGCGCTTGAGGTAATTCATGATGGCCTCGTCCATCTGGTTGCCGGCCATGCGCACTGACCGCGAGTACACGATCCCCGACAGCGAAATCACCGCAATATCGGTAGTTCCGCCGCCGATGTCGACGACCATGTTGCCGCTGGGCTCGGTGATGGGCAGACCAGCGCCGATAGCTGCCACCATGGCCTGCTCCACGAGGAAGACTTCGCTGGCCTTGGCACGGTAGGCTGAGTCCTCTACGGCGCGCTTCTCAACCTGCGTGATCTCAGACGGTACGCCGATCACGATCCGCGGATGCACCAGCATCTTGCGGTTGTGGGCCTTCTGAATGAAGTAGTTCAGCATCTTCTCGGTGATTTTGAAGTCGGCGATTACGCCGTCCTTCATCGGCTTGATAGCGACGATGTTCCCGGGTGTGCGGCCGAGCATCTCCTTGGCTTCCTTGCCGACCGCCTCGACTTCGCCGGTATTTTTATTGATGGCGACGATGGAGGGCTCGTTGACCACGATGCCCTTGCCGCGCGCGTAGACGAGGGTGTTCGCCGTGCCAAGATCGATCGCCAGATCGCTGGAGAAAATGCTGAACAGCGAACGCACCCCGTGCGAACGCGACGAACGCGAATGAAATCCGTTTGATGACATTAAGAAGGGGCTTTTCCTGAGACTCACGCCTATTGTAAGGCCACTAGCCTCCCCCGCGCCGCATTCAACCCGATGATTTTCGCCTGGGGTGTTGCCGTTGACCCGCCTATCGATGGCTGAGCATGAAGGGAAAGCGGCTCGTCATTTTGTAGTCAAGTGACTGCCCGCTCCGGCTTTCGTGCTGAGTCGCCGACGAGCTTTAAGGTCGTCATACCGTGTGGATTGCGCGGCTTTCCACGTGCAGTCTAGGTGATTATCTCAATACATTTAGATAATTTACTCAGTATATTGAGGTAATTTACTCAGGATGGTGAGATAATTTACTCAGCATGTTGAGATAACTGTCGACCGCCGCACCTCAATCTGTTCGGAAAGTGAAAAACGTGACCCCATTCCAACGCCCGCTGCTCGTCCGTCTCATCAAGCGTCTGGATGAGACGCGCCGATTCATCCAGGTACTCGCGGGCCCGCGTCAGGTTGGAAAGACCACGCTCGTCCGCCAGCTGATGGCGCACTTCGGTGAGCGGTCTTCTTATGCGACCGCTGACGCTCTCTCCCCAAATGACTCCCTTTGGATCGAGCAGCAATGGGAGGCGGCGCGGCGGCGGTGCCTGCCAACGGGAAAGTGGCTGCTGGTCCTCGATGAAGTGCAAAAGGTTCCCGGATGGTCGGAGATGGTGAAGCGCCTTTGGGATGAAGACTCCAATAGCGGCCTGGACCTGCGCGTGGTCCTGCTCGGCTCGTCTCCCCTGCTGGTCCAAAAAGGTCTCTCCGAGAGCCTCGCCGGGCGTTTCGAGATGTTGCGCGTCGGGCATTGGAGTTTCGCTGAAGTTAACAAGGCCTTCGGCTGGAGCGTCGATCAGTATATGTACTTTGGTGGCTATCCCGGCGCTGCCCCCCTGATATCCGACGAAGAGCGCTGGCGTCAATATCTGCTCGATTCGCTGATTGAGACGACCCTTTCGCGCGATATTTTGTTGATGAATAGAGTCGACAAGCCCGCCCTCCTTAGGCAGCTCTTTCGGCTGGGGTGCGAATATTCGGGACAGATCCTCTCCTATCAAAAGATGCTGGGTCAGCTGCACGACGCCGGCAACACCACCACCCTCGCACACTATCTCGAACTGCTTACGGGTGCAGGGATGCTTACCGGCCTGGCAAAATTC
>DASWUZ010000285.1:0-23178 GCA_036401395.1 Acidisarcina sp. | reverse complement strand
CGAACAATCCGAGCCTCGATACTGCCATGAGGCTCATCGATTGGAACGAAAATTTGATTCGGATTGTTCTGGCCAAACGGCTCCAGGTTCACCAGCAGACAATGCCGATTGGGCATCTTCAGCGTAATTTCCTCAACGGTCGCTACGGCAGCCAGAACAGCCTCGCCCATCGCATAAAGAGTGTGCTGCACTGACAAACTCACATGTTTAGCAAAGGTCTCAAGCAAGGTCCTGGCAATGGTTTCGCGAAGCTCCTCATACTTAACCCCTGCCAGGCCGGCATTTCCAACATAGGTCCAGCTCGCAGTTAGCTCTGTCCCGAATAATCGGTCTGAAGTTTCCTTCAGAGTAGTAAGTTTGTCCGTGATAAATCCCTCAAAAGCAGAGTTGGCTGTTTTCAAGAGAACCACTCCTCTGAGTCCAGATACTACCCTCAGCTCGCCACTGCGGGAGTTCGCAACTATGGTTCTCTGCACAGCTGAGTCCCGTTGCTGAAATGTTGAAGGATGCAGTGAACCACCAACAGCAATATGCGCCCACTTTTTTTCGGCTATTTCAACTCTCGCGCTACAGGCCGCCACCGAAGCTCCCAGAAGGTAATCCGACAACTCCAGGGCGAACTCCTCAATACAATTAGCGACGGTGTCCCGCGCAAGCGAATACACGGCATTTTTCATGGTATCGGTAGGAAGGATGCTACTGTTGTCGCCAGAAGTAAAGCAGCTAGCGTAATCCCCCGATAGAAGCATCTCGACGGTCCAGTCTTTAACTTCATGACTGGTAAGACCACGCACGACTTTAAACAGTCTGACCCGAGACTTCCCATAGGCATTTTCTACAATTCGCACCATACTCAGGATCCCCGGTAAGTCGTGTAGCCGTTAGGGCTGAGCAAAAGGGGCATGTGATAACCGGTAGTCGCGTCACGCACGTCGAATGTAATAGATATGTCAGGGTAGAGCCCAGGCTCGCGGCTCACACCAAAATATCCACCACTGTCGATCACGATTCGATAAATAGATGCTGACATTTCAGACAGCGGCAGTAACTCCCGGCAGCGGCCATCTATGTCCGTGCGCTGAGCCGCTATTTCCACCCATGATTTGTTCTTCCATAACAGCAGCTTCACTCCAACCCCCGCGGCGGGACAGCCAAGTGCGAGGTCGAGTATATGGGTCGAAATCCCGCTCACCGCATCTACTCCTGAAAAGTATCCAGCATCAACCACTTACTGAGGCGAATCTGAGTTATCTGCCGCTGCTGCTCCGCCGCTTCTCTGACTTCGGTAGCGTGATCATTCCCGAGGCGATGGTTCAGTATATCCAGCATTTCCTCCGCCGACTTACCAGTAGCACAAACGATATAGGTAAATCCAAACCGTGCTGCATACTTCGCGTTTCCTAGGGCAAGCTCTGAAAGCACCTTGTCGCCTGCGAGGCTAACCTGAGACTGTTCCTTATCCGACCATCTCTCAAGAGCCCCCTTGCCACTCCCGCCGGCAACCACCCCCCCAATACGAGGATGACACGAAAACGCCTCTAGCCAGTCTGCCCGTCTCAGCGACCACCAAACCGCATCTGCCGCAGTGCGCAAGTCAGCTTCACTCCCATAAGGGCGGCCTGCGACCATTTCGCTGGCCCAGGCCTGCGAACCGCAACAAGTCAGTACTTCCCCCACCGCCTCCTGAACGTTCTTTCCATTCCAGGCAGCTAATATGTCGTTCATGCGCGAGCCACGCTAGACAGCTCCAGCCAATGCGCCGAGCGTTTCTGCCAGCACCAGCACACCCCGGGCGATGTCCTCAGGCGATGCATACTCATCGGGCCGATGACTAACTCCGCCCCTGCAGGGGATAAAAATCATGCCAACTTCCGCAATGCGGGAAATGAATAAAGAGTCATGATAAGCCCTGCTAACGATTGCCCGATGACGTATACCTTGTCTCCGGCACGACGAGGCAATCAATCCTGTGATTTCCGGCGAGCACTCCGTTGGCGCATCGGCATTGAGCATCTCATGTTGTATAGCTATCCCCCGCCTCTCAGCTACAGCTGAGCACGTCGACAGAATCTCGTTCAATACTCCATCCCGGCGCGCCAGTTCCGTGTCGCGCAGATCCACCCATAAAGTAACTCGGCTGGGAATGCTATTCACCGCCCCGGGAGAGACCTCGCACATCCCCACAGTTGCTACAGTATCTACCGAACCGGTGGCGCGAGCCAGCCGCTCCACTGCAAGAACAATCTCGGCTGCTCCGGTAAGTGCATCCCGCCGGTCCGGCATAAGAACTCCTCCAGCGTGGCCACCTTCGCCTTCAACCAGGATGCGCAAACTCGCTGGCGCAGCAATACTCTCAACTACGCCAATCGAGGCGCCTTCAGATTCCAGTATCTTGCCCTGTTCGATATGAAGCTCTAAAAAGTGCGAGAAATATCCGGCCGGCAATGCAACCTCTTCAAGCATTCCAGTAAAGCCGGCATTAGCACGCGCCTTGTCAAGACTATGGCCATCATTGTCCTTCAAGGCACGGGCAGCCTCGGGAGAGAGAGCGCCGGAAAGCAGCCTGCTACCGAGACATCCGATGCCAAACCTGGTTGGCTCCTCGGATGTAAACATTAATAACTCAATCGACCTGAGTGGGCGGAACCCGCTCCGCTTCAGGACTCTGATCGCTTCCAGACTACCCAGCACGCCAACGGTTCCGTCATACATACCGGCATTAGGAATCGCATCTACATGCGACCCGGTACCTACGGCGGGCCTGGCCTCGTTCTCACCTGGCCATCTGGCAAAAATATTACCGACGGCATCTTGCCGGACTTCCAGGCCTGCGCCCATAAAAAGTCCCTTTAAATATGCGCGCGCCTCAAGGTCTTGTACAGAATAGACCACCCGAGTTACAGCCGGCGCCTCAGCCTGCGAGTAAGTCGCTAGCTTTGAGAGTTCTGCTTGTAACAGGTTGGAGTCTACAAGCGTAAGGTCCAAAGGTAGCTGCATGGATGAATTACCGCCTCAATAAAACCGTAATGCCGGTCACAGCAGACCCACGCGCTATTCCTCTCAACCTGCCGTAGGCAGTACTGCCGTGGAACGGTTCCAATCTTTATAGAGCAGGTACTTCGCAGGAACCTTCCCCAATGCCCCAAACCACTGCGGGCAGTAAGCAGCCATCCAGATAAAGTCGCCTGCCGTCACCGGATACCAGTTATCACCCAGACGATAGATGCCGCCTCCGTCAAGCATAAGTAGACCATGCTCCATCACATGAACCTCAACCAGCGGCAACGCCACACCGGGCGCGTAAGTCAGCGTATTCATCGCAAAATCGAAACCTCTATCGGCCGGCAGAAGAGATCGCACCTGCAGTCCTTCATCCCCCATTACCGGCTCGGCGTTAATCTCTTCTTCAAAGCCGAACAACGCACCCACAGCCGCGACTCCATCCAGGCGGACGTAGGGCTTTTCGATAACTGCCACTAAGGCAGATCCAATGGCGACGGCAGAATGCACCACCTCCTGGGGTAAATAACCATACCCACCTTTACTTAGGCGATAAGTATCCTGGCCTACAGCAACTTCGATTTCCCCGGAAACCATAAACATAAACCTCTGCCAACTCGTGCTCCCAAGGCAGCCACCATCCTCAAGCTCCGCGGTGTACTGCATAAAACCGGCGCCAGCCACGGGCGAGATGTGGATCACAGCCATCCCACGCTCCATACCGGGCAATGGCGCGCGCACAAATGCATCCGGAGTATGCAGCAGGTGCGTTTGCCGGCGAGTACTTCGTGTCTGTCCCAGGTGCTGCAATGTTACCTCTCACGTTTTAGATCGCGCTGCTTCGATTAGGCACGCTGTAAGGCGTCTAAGAAGTATAGACCGGCGTCAAGCGCGGCCTGCACATCCTCCACCATCACCGTCTCATCAGGATGATGACTCACCCCACCCGGCGACCGGACAAACAACATCGCCGAAGGCACCCTCCTCGCCATCATCATCGCATCATGCCCCGCTCCGCTCACCATCCGGTGCGGCACGGCACCGGATGCTGTGACTGCGGCCTCTAGTCGTCCGGTAAGCGCAGCGTCCATCTTCACCGCCCGCTGCTCACTCTGAATACGCGACTCAACTCGCAGTCCACGTCGCGCGGCGGTCCCCTCCGCGGAGGAAATCAGATCACGCACCGCCTTTTCGCGCACCGAATCTTCCGCGTGGCGCAGGTCGAGGCTCACCCGTACCTCGCCCGGCACAACATTTGCCGCACCAGGACGCACCACAGCCTCGCCGACCGTGGCCACTATCCCCTGACGATCGTTCGCCAGCGTCTCAACGGCCAGCATCCACTCCGCAGCCCCAGCCAGCGCATCGCGCCGTAGTTTCATGGGCGTAGTGCCGGCATGGTTTGACTCGCCGGTAAAAGTTAATACCATTCGCGTCTGTCCAACTATTTCCTCAACAATTCCCAATATCGGCTTTCCAGCTTCTTTCACCATCAAGTCAAGCACCGGCCCCTGTTCGATATGAAACTCCACGTACCCGAAAGCGTCGGGACTGACCACCGCATCGGCCATCGCCAAAGGTTCCAAACCAAAGTTGCGAATCGCCTCCTCAACGCTGACTCCAGCTACGTCTCTGCTCTTCATTAGACCGCTATCAACATCGCCAATCAAAGCGCGGCTGCCTAAAAAGGGGACGCTAAACCGCACCCCTTCTTCTTCAGAAAATGCAACTACCTCGATATCAAATTCCCGGCGCCGAACCGCAAGGCCACGAACTAAAGCGACCGCGAGCGCCACTCCCAGCACTCCATCAAATGCACCAGCATTCGGGACTGTATCGATATGTGAACCGATCAGCAGCCGTCTCCGCGCACCATCCCCGACGGCTCCCGATCCGCGATCAAGCCCGCGAAGGTTCCCCATGGCATCGATCCGCACCTCCATCCCAGCGCGCTCCATCGACGCGCGCAAAATAGCATGTACCTCGACCATCGGCGGCGAAAGAAAAGTGCGAGTAAGTACGTGCTCGTCTTCAGTGCATCGCGAAATCCGCAGGCAATCCTCAATGACTTGCAGAGCTGTTTCGCGCGACGAGGCCGTCATCGGGGCAACTCCATCCCTGTTGGCTCTTCCGCAAAAGTGCCGCGGTTAAACACGAGCCGGCCCCGAACGTAAGCTGCCTTCACTACTCCGCTTAACTCCTCGCCCATGTAAGGCGAGATAGCATGTCGATAAATCAGCCGGTCCTGCGCGACCACCAACCTAGCATTGGGGTCAAAAACCACAATATCTGCGTCATAACCTGCAGCCAGCTTCCCCTTTCGCCCCTCGAAACCAGCCAGCATCGCCGGCATCTCGGACATCCAGCGCGCCACCTGCTCTATGCCCAAGCCGCGTGCCAGCGCCTCTGTCCACACCACCGCAAGGCTGACGCTAAGACTAGCAATGCCGCCCCACGCGGTCGCAAAATTCCCTTCCTCCAACCGCTTCATCTCTGGGGGGCAAGGCGAATGGTCAGTCACCACCATATCGATTACTCCCTCTTTCAGCGCCTTCCAAAGCAGCTCCCGGTTCTTCCTTCGGCGTATCGGGGGAGCGCACTTCAGCAACGTAGCGCCATCTCCAATCTCCTCTGCAGCGAAATGTAAATAATGCGGGCAGGTTTCCACTGTGATCGCTAATCCCTCTGCCCGTGCTGTCCGCAGCATCTCGACCGCCTCAGCCGATGAAAGATGGACGATATGCACACGACAGCCAAACTCCCTGCAAACCTCGATCATCAGCCGAATCGCATCCAGCTCAGCCTCATCCGGTCGCGAAGAAAGGTAAGTTTCATAGTGGCGCCAGTCAGCTCCACCCAGCTGTTCCCGCGCACGTTCCAACGCCGGCGCGAGTTCTGCATGAACAAGCAACGGCAATCCCGTCCGCGCAACATGCGGCATCGCCGCGCGTAGCTGCGCCTCATTCACCATCGTGAATCCATCAATTCCGGGATAAACCAGGAAGCACTTGAAGCCCCTCACTCCGGCATCAGCTAGTGGCTCGATATGGGGCTGGTTGTCTGCCACGACACCGCCCCATGCTGCCCAATCCACCCAGCACTGCCCGTTCGCCGCCGCGCGTTTTGCCTCGAGCGCAGCGACCGTCGATGTCTCCGGCAGGCAGTTCAGAGGCATGTCAACCAGCGTTGTATATCCACCCGCGGCAGCCGCCCGCGTGGCAGTACGAAAGCCCTCCCATTCCGTCCGCCCCGGCTCATTGATGTGGACATGGGTGTCCACCAGGCCGGGCAAGAGGTAGTCGTCGCCAACATCAATTACCTCATAGCCGGCGGGAATCAAACCGCTCTCTTCAACACTCTCAATCTGATAGTCCCTCACCAGCACGGCAGCCGAAACCACACCGGCGTGGGTAACCACGCGAGTCGAAAGGAAGGCCTTCCGTGCCGCCGTCTTAAGAAGTTGTGTCTGCACTCTGCCCTTCAAACAATCTCGACTGGAATTTCCTATCGATATCGCATAATCTCAGTTCTAAATAGAGTAGACCTTCAACCGCCACTGCGAGCCCATACGGAACAACGAGGTGAAATGCGATGGCGACTTCTCCAGGGACGGCCTTTAATCTAAGCAGCATCTCGTCCCCCGGGTTGGTGCCGCTTCCCCGTAATTGCACTTTTAGCGAATCCGACTGGCGCGCACTGGCGCCTTCATGGTATCCAGTCGCGTTCTCTCACGAAGTAACCGCCCAACCCTTCGCCACAAAGCTACTCGATGAACGCCTGGTGCTCTACCGCATCACCAGCGGCACAGTCATCGCCGCGCGCGACCTATGTCTCCATCGCGGCGTCCCACTTAGTCTCGGCCACATCGACGGCGACGAAATTGTCTGCAAATACCACGGGCTGCGTTACGCCCCCGATGGCCGCTGCACCTGCATTCCCGCACACCCCGGCGGTGCGCTCTCGCCACGCTTGCGACTTCAGACTTACCCCGTGCTTGAACGCTATGGCCTGATCTGGACACGTCTCGTCGACACTGGCGACACGGCATTTCCTGACTTTACTGAGTGGGACGATCCTGCATACTTGCAGGTGCTGCCGGACAGCGTATCTATAGAAGCCTCAGCCGGCCGGCAGGTGGAGGGGTTTCTCGATGTAAGTCACTTCGCCTTCGTCCATACCAGTACCTTTGGGGAACCCGACAATACGGTAGTCCCAACTTATCCCGTAACAAATACCCCCGGCGGCTTTATTGCAAATTACATCAGCACTGTAAGTAACTACTCCCACGGCTCGAAGCATTTAAATCCGCCCGGTTTTCTCTGGCGTCGAGAATTTCAGGTTTGGCTGCCCTTCACCGCTAAGCTTACCGTCTACTTCCCAGGCGAGGACCGGTTATGCATCCTCAACGCCGCCTCGCCCATCTCTGCTCGCAAGACGCGCGTCTTCGTCCCCATCTGTCGCAACTTTGACCACGACGCGCCCCTGCAAGACACTCTGGACTTCAACCATCAAGTCTTTGCGGAAGATAAAGCCATCGTCGAAAATCAGTACCCGGAAGATCTGCCCATCGAGCTGCACGCCGAGGCGCACATCCCGGCTGACCGCAGCTCAATAGCCTATCGTCGCGGCCTGGCAGCTCTGGGTCTGGGAAGAAGCTATACCGCGTGACTTACCTTGTGTCCTTCTCGCCCGGTAACCGGTCTTTATAAGTGCTCCAGTGCTGGACCAGCGTCTCAACTACTGCGTGACCTACCGCATATGCGCTCTCAAGCGAAGGAATATAAGCCCCATACTTCCCGATCTTCTGCTCCGACAAACCTTCCGCGGCCGAAAGCCCGGGCCGCGGCTGGTCATAGTTGCTGACCGTCCTTAGCACCAGCACTCGATGGAGATCGATCCGGCCCGCCTTTGCAAGAAAAGTGAGCGACTGTAAAGTACCAGTATCTTCCATAGCCGTAGTTACAAATCTGCCGGCACCCCCACTGTAGTAGCTGACCCACGAGTTTGCCCACTCATCCATCAACTTGCCGTGCCAAAAGGTAGAGGATGATAATTCGTCACCCTTCATCACAAAAGGAGGACGCTGCGCCATGGCCTGCTCATAATTCATCCGGCGCTCCCGAATTGTCTCCGTGTCCCCCAGAGGAATATTCTTAGTCAGCTGGTAGGCCCAATCAACCAGGGCACGATCTAAATGATAAGTCTGGCCTTCATCGGGAACCAGTGGTTGCTCATAGGGCAGGCTCTTGCGCAGTGGAATAAACCCTGTTCTCCAGCCTGCGGGAATTTCGCGGCCGTCTATCTCATAACCAAGGTCGCCATCGATCACCCATTCAGCCCACACTGCCGAGCCCAGCGAAGTCTTCGCCGGGTCGCCCCCTGCGATTCCAGCAACGAGGAAGTAGGCATGGCTCAAATCGAATCGCGGATCTAGCCCGAGCGCCATGATCGTCGCGGCTGCCTTCGCCGTTCCCACCCCGGTCACCACTCCGAGCACTCCGTTCTTGTTCATACGAAGGTCGCGGTTCCCCGCCGGGAACGGAACTATTTCGTCTAACGGCAACCGTTCCACCCAGGCCTGGAACTCCCCTGGCGCATCGCCGCTGTCTTTTCCCAATTCAAACATCGTAATGACCACGACTTTGATGGGGACTGGAGCGGCCACAACAGGGGTCGGAGCTGCGCTCAAGGCGCAACCAGTGCACAGCATCACTGCCACGACGCATGGGTTCACAATCCGACGAGCCACAGAACTCGACATCGCCACCACCTGTCATCAGCTCTTATGGGTAGAGATTATCACTTCGATTGAGATCTTTTTATACACCGCGCTCTGGAGAGCCTGTGGCCTTCTTGAAGAGTAACTCCTCGCCTAAAACTACTGACGCCAGCACACTAACAATCTTCTCCGCCGCTCGACCTTCACCATATGGATTGTTCATTCCCGTAAGTCCATTGCGAAAGTGTGCACTGCGTGCCAGTCCGACTGCCTTCAGGATGGACTCAGCAGTAGGACTCCCCTCCGGAACAGCATCAATCACGTTCCGCGGTCGCTGGCGCCCCTTTTGCCTCAACCCGACATTCACTGTGGGCAGCGCGAAGGAAGCAGTCTCCATAATCCCGCTACTTGAGTTACCCACCATCAAATCCACATTTCTAAGCAGGCTCCAGTAAGTCAGCGCATCAAGATTCACAAAGACCCGCCCGCCCCCCCGCGTCTTCACAAAATATCCCGCACGCTCAATCAAACTCCGGCTGCCAGCATCTGCATTTGGATAGCAGAACACAATCAATCCCTCCACCCGTTCCAGTGCCGCGAATAGAGCATCGGCTTCTCGTGTAGTGTCCCGCGCAATTGTCACCGGGTGATATGCCACAAGGACCACCGGGTGCTTCAGCAAAATCCCCAGACGCCCCTCTAGCTCCTTACGTGAATACAGCTTTCCCCGCTGTAAATGGTCAAGCGAAGGAGCCCCTGCACGATGCACTCGCCACGGCTCTTCCCCCATGGCAATCACGCGCGCACGAGCACCTTCGGTAGAGGTGAAATGTACATGACTCATCTTTGTCAACGCATTGCGGACCGCATCGTCTATTGCGCCCTCGCTTATTTCGCCGCCCTCGATGTGCGCGATGGGAATGCGCAGCGCAAGGGCTACCACAGCCGGCGCAAGCATCTCGTAGCGATCGGCAATCAGCAGCAGCAAGTCGGGCCGCATCTCACCAAGCAGATCAGCGAAACTCAAAGTAGCCAGACCGATAGTCTTGGCCATGCCTGCATCAGAGTCGGAGCTAAGCAGGCACTCCACCCGAGCTGCTATCTCAAATCCATCACGCTCAATTTCCCGCACCGTCATGCCAAACTCAGGTGAAAGATGGGCCCCCGAAACAATTAGTTTCAATTCTATAGAAGGATGGCGCGCAAGATCATGCAATGGCCAATAAAGATGGCTATAGTCCGCCCGCGAAGTAGTAACTATCGCTATTTTTCTCTTAGACGATGACACGGTGCCCGGTACAGTCTTCATGACTAAACCAGAGTGGACTGCAACACGCCATCCGCGGAAAACATGTGCCGTATACCCCGGAGCGCCTGCCGGGTACGCTCCTCGTTCTCGATCAACGAAAATCGGACGTGACCGTCCCCATACTCCCCAAAACCTACGCCAGGGCTTACCGCGACCTTTGCATCTCTCAGCAACTTGCTGGCAAAATCCAGGGATCCCATGGCGCGATAAGCTTCAGGAACAGGGGCCCAAACAAACATCGTGGCCTTCGGGGTAGTCACCTGCCAGCCTGCCTTGTTCAGTCCACTTACCAGGCAATCGCGACGGTCGCGGTAATTCGCGCAAATATCGGTAACACAATCCTGCGGGCCCTCCAGAGCAAGTATGGATGCTACCTGGATTGGAGTAAATGTCCCATAATCAAAGTAACTCTTCAGCCTTGCCAGGGCAGCAACCAGAGCCCTGTTGCCAACCATGAACCCCACACGCCATCCGGGCATGTTATAACTCTTCGACAAGGTGAAGAACTCTACTGCGACATCGCGTGCTCCCGGGACCTGTAACACCGAGGGGGCTTTATACCCATCAAACACTATGTCGGCATAAGCCAGATCATGGACAAGGTAGATCTGATGTTCCCTACAGAGCGCAACCACACGTTCAAAGAAAGCAAGGTCAACACACTGAGTCGTGGGGTTGGCGGGAAAATTTAAGATCAACATCTTAGGTCGCGGATACATCAGCGGAATAGCCTGCTCCAGCTCTCGCAGAAAATCATCCGTATTATGCACCGCCACGCTGCGAATATTAGCCCCAGCGATAATTGGCCCATATATATGGATCGGATAACTGGGGTTAGGCACCACCACCGTGTCGCCCTGATCGAGTGTGGCCATGCAAAGGTGCGCAATTCCCTCCTTGGAGCCGATAGTGACGATCGCCTCCGTCATCGGATCAAGGTCGACATCGTAGCGCCGCTTATACCAGTTACAAATCGCCTTACGTAAACGGGGAACGCCCTTTGACACCGAGTATCTGTGAGTCACGGGCTTCTGCGCTGCCTCGACCATCTTCGCCACGATATGCGCCGGCGTTGGGCCATCGGGGTTGCCCATGCCAAAGTCGATGATGTCTTCGCCGCGTTTCCGGGCGGCAGCCTTCAACTCGCCGGTTATGTTGAACACATAAGCCGGCAGCCGTTTCATTCGCGGAAATTCTTCATTCATGGCTCGTTTATTCTAAGCCAGGCCTCCACCGGCCTCGACAGAATTCCAGTAGGCTGTGCCTGCTCGGTAATCACGGCCCACATACGTGGCGGTTTCACGCTAGCCTGCATCCTAAGACCTGCAGGAGCTCGAAACTGCACAGCAAGGCGCGAACAGCCCCGTCACGAAGGTCCACATCTATAAACCGTCATGCTTGAACAGTCATGCCTTTGGAGGCACTTCATTTTCACAATCCGCTGGTTGCTCACAAGCCGCCGCTGCTTACTGGCCGTGTTTTTGGTTGCTCTAACGGCCCGCGTATCGGCGACGATGGTCGCGGTGCGGCATCCCGAGGGAGCAGCTCACGGTTTCCTCGTCATCCGCGATAACGAAGGCAAGATCCTGGCCGCCGGCGACCTGATTCAGGTGAGCCACGGAACCGTCGTCACCGCCCGTCTTGTATTTCACTTTCGCGATGGCTCCATCGATGACGAACGATCAGTCTTTACCGACGAGAAAGCGTTCCGCCTGATCAGCGACCATCATGTCCAGAAAGGCCCGTCTTATCCCCACCCGACCGATATCGCCATCGACGCACGCAGCGGCATGGTGACCGTGCGTTCCGTCGATAAGGACGGCAAGCCGAAGATTTCCACCGAACACATGGATCTTCCGCCCGATGTTGCCAACGGATTGACCTTCGTCCTGGTGAAGAATATCCCTCCAAACTCGCCGGAACTAAAGCTGCCAGCAGTGGTCGCCACCCCGAAACCCCGGCTGATCCATATCGCCATCGCCTCACACGGCGATGAAATGTGCTACATAGGCGGAGTGCAGCGCAAGGTCACCCATTACGTCGGCAAACTCGAACTCGGCGGAGTGACCGGCGTTGTCGCTCCCATCATCGGCAAGCAGCCTCATGATCTCAACATCTGGGTACTTGGTGGCATCGTCCCAGCGATCCTCAAGGTGCAGGGCCAGTTATTCGAAGACGGCCCCATCTGGAACATTGAAGTAGCGAGTCCCACATGGCCGCACGCTGCGGAGAAGACGAGGTAGCCACGGCAACCTGGAACGCGCGAACATATGTGGACAGTAGTTGTTGGCAGACAGCCGGAGTTATGACGCACGATCAGGAACTACACGGACATTAACTTCGATCAGCCGTTCCTCCGGCTCCGCAGAATGCGAAGTAACATTCCCGACCCCATCCCCTCCGCATAAGTCCTCAGCAGCGCAGTCCGCAGCCCGGGGAACGTGAGCGCCTTGAAACCGCGGTCGGGGTTTTCGTAAAAAACCTCGGCTGCACGGGCTGAAAACGCCAGCATCTCACGCAGCGGCTTCAACGTCTCTTCGTAGCTCGAGTCGCACTTTTGAACTGCCTCTCGGCTCACGCCAGCATCTCCATCGCGCTGGTCCCTGACAGAGAGAGCGGTGTCAATTGCCTTCGATGCTGCCTGCCCGCTTACCACAGCGCTGTAGATTCCCTCCGCCGTGAGCGGATCAACCAGCCCTGCCGCGTCCCCGGCCAGCAATACCCGACCATAAGCACACGCACTGTCCACCGCCGAAACGCCGAGGTATTGACCGACAACATGATCAACAGCATCCGTTCCCAGCCGGCCACGCACATAACTGACCAGCCGCTCGCGATTCAACTTCTCGTCCGCCGGCCCGCCATAGTAGCCGAGGCCTACATTCAAATGGTCGCCTTTCGGAAAGACCCATCCATAGCCGTTCTTCACCGCTCCGAAGTCGAAAGTAAGATCCACTTTCGCCGCTTGCAAAGGTACCTGCGCCTCAAGGGCAAATCCGCCTTTTACTTCGACGGCCCCGGCGCAGAACCGCCGCACCTGACTGTTGACCCCATCCGCGCCAACTACAAATGATCCGCGAAGCACCTCATCGCCGGTATCAACCTCAACCCAATCCCCTTTGGCCGGACTACGAACTTCCTTGACGCCTCGCACTTTCAAAAAAGTGACGCCCGCCGCCAAGGTCTTGCGAAAGCAGAACGCGTCGAACTCCGACCGCACCGTCATAACGCAGATCGGCTTCCGAGTCTTGACCAGCGTGGGGCTCACTCCGTTTTTTTCCAGCACGATACGATGCACCACCTCGCGCACCACCGGGTCAACGGAGTAGCGCAGTGCACGCACCGCCTTCATGGTCAGACCGCCCGCACAAGCCTTAGGCCGTGGAAAGTCGCAGCGGTCCACCATCGACACCGACCGCCCCGCAACCGCGAGATCATACGCAGCCGCACACCCGGCAGGCCCGGCCCCGACGACGATTGCGTCCCACACCTTCAACGGAGGCGTTTTCTTACCTTGACTACTATGCTGAATACTCCCGATTCATCTCTTACTGCGACCAGCGATACGTTATGCGTAAGGTCTATCTGGCCTTGTATGAGCTGCTGGGCAGTGGAGTTCACGTTAGTCGCATAAGTCAGCGTCGCGTTTTTCGATACTTGCTGCTCAACTGTGATTCGGGCCGTTGAGTTGCCGAGACTGCCGACGAAGGTCGGATCGATCTTGACGTTTCCACCGCCGAAGAGCTTTTGAATGCGACTGCTGACTGTAGCGTTCAAAGCGCCGCCAAGCAACGCATCGGCGGTTGAGTTCACTCCGGCCTGCTGCTGCTGGTTCGAGTAGATCTGCTGCTCCTCCTGGGTACGACCGAGCGCCAGCAGGGCGAAAATGTCTCCTTGCGGCAGCGGGGGCTCAGAGCGGTAAGTGAAGCTCAGCTTGCTGGGGGTCCCGTGAAGGCCGATGGTGATGTCGTATTCTTCGACGTGAGCGGTCGCATCCAGATCGATGACAGGGTCGATGGTCACCGGATTAGTGAAGTAGATATCGCCTCGCTGCAACTGGTACTGGGTCCCTGCAAACGTCGCACTGCCATCGGTAATGCTGATGTGTCCGAGGACGGTGGGAATGGCGACCGTGCCGCCTACGCGCAGGTCAACATCTCCGGCCAGTTTGGCGTAGGAGTTTTGAAAGTCGAGCTCTGGGGAGGAAGTGATGTGTACATCAAGCCGCACATGGCTGGAGGGCGCCGACGAGTCAGGGGGAGCGGAGACGCCCCCTGACGAGGAAGTAAGCGCCGCCAGATCAAGGTTGGGGCTGATCGCAAACCGGGTAAGGAGAATATTTCCACTAAGCAGCAGATTGCTCTGCACTCCCTGCAAATGTAGCGTGGCATCGGCTACTGAACTTATGCCCTGGTAGCGGACACGGACGTCCTTGCCGGTCGCCACTAGATCGGCGAAAATCCCGTGCTGATAAGAAAGATAACCAGAGAGTTTGAGTCTGCCGCCACCCGTCATCGCGGTCAGGTCCTGGACCTGAAGGCGGTCCTGGTCGAACACGAGCGTGCCGTTCATCTGGCTCAGGCCGTTTGGCACGTCTTCAAGCGCGACTGCGACATTCGTGAATTTCACCTGACCCTTGAGGTCGGGCTTTTGCATGGTCCCCGCTGCCTCGACTGTGAAATCTACATGCCCCGACGAGGTCACGCCCGGGTTGATGGTCTGTAGCAGCTTGATGTTGATCGCCCCGTTGGCCTGCAAGTTCATTGTGTGGGCCGTCTGGAATACATCGATCGTACCCTGAGCATGCAGGTTGGTGTCGTCGCCGGTGACGTGGACGGGATCGAGGTGCAACACTCCATCATGAAGCTGAACATGCAGGGAGCCGTCGGTCTGTAGGGGCACACCTCCCACCGCTACAGAGAACTGGTTCAGAGTAAGGTCGCCACCCATATTGCGTGGCATCTTCAGGGGACCCTGTATGTTCGCATTAACCCCCACCATCGATGGACTGGTCAGCCCCTGGACGCTATAAGCTTTGAGGAACGGGGTAATGTCCAGTTGGCTGACTGTAACGTGCGCCCTGGTCTCATAGTTCCCCGTGAGCCGCACCTGGCCATCGCCCTCAAGCCGGGCGGCGTTTAGGGTCGAGGTCACCTTGAGGAACAGTGTCTGCCGGTCAGTGTGCGCAGTGGCCTCAATCGACCCTGCCGGTTGACCCGCCACCATAAGGTTATTCAGGTGAAGATTCGCGTTCACCATTGGCGCAGCGACCGTCCCGCTTCCCTTCGCGTCAAAACTCAGGCTGCCACTCAGCGGCATTTTGCCCGCCTGTAGCTGCTGGATGTGGGCCAGCTCGAAGCCGGTGCCCTGCGCGTTGAAATGGAACGCATTTGAGGCCAGGTCGAATCCACCGTCGCCTGTAAGCTTGCCGCCATTCTGTAGGAAGGTCAGGCTGCTGACTTCCACATCGTGCCCAGCGAACCGTAATTGTGCGCTGAGGCTGTGGTAGGGCTCACCATAGATTGTGCCACCCTGTACTATCAGGTTTCCGCTCCCGCTAAGATTGCCCAGCGTGCCCCCGGCGTGCGCCTGTAGATCGAGCGTGCCCGTGACGGGCAGACTCGTGCCCGCCATGACCAGCAGGTCCGACACGGCTTCCTTCTGTATATCGAACTGCGCGTTCAAGCCCGAGTAGCTGTCGAAAGTGCTTTTTCCCTCGCCGAGCACGTGAGGATGCACAACGCCCGAGGCGTGGATCACCGTCGCCCCTCGGGTCAGGGTTGCGCGGCCAACCGCAATATCGAGCGGGGAGTATTCTGCGTCTGCTTCGAGGCGGTCCCAGTGCAGATTTTGCAAGCCGGGCGCCGCAGTCGGCGGGTTGATGGGTGAAATCGCCGGCGAGTGCGCCGTGACAGCGGCTGGTGTAACTACTGCACCGTGGCTGAGGGTTGCCGATGGAGCCGTGGCAAGCGCCGCCGTGGGCATGGTTCCCGGCGTGTTCTCAGGAGTGCTGCCGCCTGACGGCGCGCTCTTCATCTTTTCTCTATTCACGTCGCTCGCAGTTGTGCGGGCGGCATTTACATCTGCGGCCGTTGCGGACTGAATTGCCCTTGCCGGCGATACTGTCGACGGCGCGGAAGCCGTGCTCGAAGGACGAGGAACGATCGTCACTGAGCTGCCCGATGAAGGTGTGACGAAGAACGTCGTATCGAAATTCGTGGCGACCAGGTGGCCTTTCACATCGGGGTTGACAATGGTCCCCGTAACTGTTCCCTGGAACTCTGCCTGCCCATGCAGCAGCACCGGGATCGCCTGCACACCACTCTTGCCGTTCACTGTAAGGCCGAGCGCGATAAGAGTCCGGTTGAACTCCCCCAGGTTGCTGGTCGTAAGCTGGGCCTGTAGGGCCGATGCTTGAGCCACGGGGTAAACCCCCAGCTGGCCCTCGACATGAATGTTCGTCGCCGGGGTCTGTACATCAAGCTGCTTGATCTCTACCCGGCCTCCTCGATTGAAATATTGCGCGTCTACGGTGCCGGTGAGTGGGACCTCGGCTGGCGTCGGCGGGCGCGGTGGCGACAGTTGGACGACGGCTTTGGTGGTCAAATCAGCGGCATTGCCGGTCCAGTCGACGGCCACCTTGCCCGCCGCTTCAGTATCGAAGCCGAGGTCCTGGTAGCGCTTCGGAGCGACGATCTTCATGATCGTCTCAAGTTTCACATTCCGCACTTCGGCGCGAATGATTCCCCGTTCGATGGCGGGCGCCACTGGACGCGGCGCGGCTGCAATCCTTTGGGTAGTCTTGCTCTTCTTCGCAAACCACTTCTTCTTAACCGGAGATGCCGCAGGAGCAGGCCGCGCAGGAGCCATCTGGGGCAGCCAGTTCACCAGGTGCATTTCGCCGGTCAGTGTGCCGCCTGGCGCCAGATGCGCCTTGAGCTGCGTCAGCGCAAGCTCCTGGTCGGTGATGCTGATCAGCGTGCTCGCATCGACCCCGCTCAGGTCGGCGCCCGGCATTTTGTACGCGGCCCCTGTGACTTTCGCCTGACCGTTGGCGCTGAACTTGCTCATTGATCCGTGCCCATCTACGGCCAGGTCGATGACGCCAGCCTGCAGGCCCGCGATGGCCGTGAGGTCTTCGATGGTACGCACATCGATGCGCCCCGCAGAATGCAACAGCCACTGCGGGTCTTTGAAATTGTTGACCGAGCCATTGGCTTGCAGAGTGTCTTCACCCGATTGCAGCTGCATCGACGAAAGCACGACAGAGTCCCTGCCCATATCGACCTGCACGGCGAGGTTCGAGTGGAACGCAGGACGGCGGCCTCGCTCGGCGCTTAAATTCGAGACATGAAGATTGGCAAGGTAATGGTCCTTCGCCGGGACATAGTTGAGCGTCAGGCCGATATCATTCGCCGAAAGGTTGAATGGCACCGCGCGCTGATTGAATATGGCGAGACCGTTACCCAGTTCCGCGTGATCAATGGCAAGGTCAAAGAACGTATCGATACCAGAAGTATTGCTCGATTGCGTCCTGGGCCGCGGCTGGTTGGTGCTGCCATCCGGGTAGACAATTATGTGGATAACAGGATGGTCGGCCGCCAGGTAGTTAAGCCCAATCTTGGCGCGAAACAGGGAGATAATTTTCGCGCGCACGAACAGGCGGTCGATGTGGGCATAGGGCGCCTCACCGGGCCCTTCGAGGCCATGGATAGTCAGGTCGTCGGCCTCTATCTCAAGATGCAATAGATGCCAGTGGAATGCCGCAAGCTCGACCCGGCCTCCTGTAGTTTTTTCAAGTGTGGCGATCACCTGGCGGCGCACACGAGCTTGAAACCCGGCGGTGGTCGTGTACCAGACAATACCCGCAATGGCGAAGATCAGCACCGCCAGCACAATCCCAAGATAGCGGAGTACAGGGTGCCTGCGCGATGAAGGAGGAGGCCCGGGAACAGGCTGGGGCTGCGGTCCAGTCACAGGTGTGCTCACGACCCTCCTCCTTCGTCGTTGTTGTCTGAACTTGTCCCATAAGCGGGATCAAGTATCTGCACTGAGCCCTGGTCGCGGAGGCTCTTCAGCCAATCCTGCAACATGCCATTGACCCGCCTCTGCAGCAATATTTCTTCGATGCGGTTCGCCACCACCGGCAGCGCGGGCGGATTCGCGCTCTCCTTGCGAAATGCGGGAACGAAAATCTTGTCGTAATACTCCTGGATCTCCGCTTTGGTAATCCGCACCCCATTGCGGAACCGCATGTCGATGAAGTTAACAATCTGTAGTCGCTGCCGCCAGCGGTCGGCGACTTGCTGTTCGGTAAGATTGTTCTGCTTCAGAAAGTCGCGCCACCCCTCGGGGGTATCGCAGTGAAAGTGTTCACAAGCTGGAATCTGTTTGCGCAGCTCGGCAAGGCCTTTTTCTAAATCTTCGTCACTGACCGGAGTATCTGCCTGCTGGTTCTTCATCTGCTGCAGAATGAGAGTGCGGTTGATAAGACGCTTCCCGGCAACCGCTGGGTCAGTCGCAAGCCCAGGGCGTCCCAATGGCTGAATCGACGCGAACTGCATCTCCTCAAGCACATCACTCTGCAGCAAAACATCACCGTTAATAATGGCTATGACCCGGTCTAATTCCTGAGGTTTGGCTGAGTTGTCGGCGCCAGTTGCGGTACTGGAATCCGGCGGGGAGGACTGAGCCACCACCGCGGCGCTTCCGCCCACTCCAATCGCCAATAGCAGTATCCAACCGCTGCGAGTTGTCCCCTTGCCCCACAGCTTCTCAAGTCGAGTTAGCGATAAGAGTCTCATCAGAAGCTCTGACCTATGCTGAAAAAGAAGTTGAAGTGGGGCGCCTGACCCAACCTAGGTACGGCGTGGGGATCGGGGTTAGTCTGGTCCTGAAAAATGGGGTAGATTGGCGGATTCAAGTTATAACTTAAATCCACCCTGATCGGCCCAATTGGAGTGTGATAGCGCAGGCCGGTCCCCAGCGCGTGAGAGTCGTAGTTGAAGCTGCACTTACCCTCTGTCTCAGCCTGAGAGGCGGACACTGTGGGCGGCGTGCTCAAGTCACGGCAAGTCTGGCTGTGCGGCTGGCTGACGCGACCAAGGCTGGGAATGATCTCGGAAGGCCTGATAAATACGTTGCCCATATCGTGAAAAATAACGAACCCCAGACTATTGCCAACATACGGAAGCCGGGGGTTAGGCAGCCGGAGTTCAGTCGAGTTTACAAACGCACCCGCGCCACCGATCGGAAAGCCGGTCTGCTGGTCGCGCGGCCCGGCTGCGTTGATGCCGAAGCCACGGTGCGAAGTTGCGCCGCCGGCGTAGAGGCGCTCCGGTAGAGGGATAAAATTTGCAGAAGTATCACCGTAGGAGCGTTCGTAGCCGATCCGGGTGCTGCGGGCGACGATATATTTTTTCTTACCGAAGGCGTAATAACTCGAGTTAGTCAGGTCGAGCCGGTTGAAGTCTGTCTGGGACTTGAATGCGGTGTTCGCAAAAAATTCCTGCATGCTGTTATAAGTTCCACGGTGCGCGTCTAATGGATTGTCACGCGTATCGCGCAACCAGGTCACCCCGGGCCCCCCGATGGTCACTGACTGCGAAGCCAGCGGGATCTGATCGAGAGCGATGTTGAGAGTGCTGGGGTCAACTTTGATGCGCCGGAAGGTAAAGTCATAGATTAATGTGTTTGGCCGGTTGGGATGATGGGTTACCCGCAGCGAACCCTCAAGCCTGGATGCTGCATAGGTCGTCACGTCTTGCGCGTTGGTATAACCGCCTGAGACGGACAGGTCAAAATTCGGGTTGCCAAGCAGCCGAGGATTTTGAAAGATCAGGGTTGCGCGTTTTTCCAGCGAGCCGTAGGTCGTGCGCAGGGTGAGCGATTGATTCCGGCCGCGCAGATTGATGCGGCTGATGTCGAAGAGCACGCGTGGGCTTGCGCCTGTCTTACCGTTGGTGCAGTCCGGCAGGCCTAGCCTGCGGCGCGTCGTAGGGTCGCAGTTGCCAGGGTTACCGGTCTGTACTTCAAAACCGAAACCGTAGTTGATGTCCCAGCGGCGTGCTTCGGTGTACTGTAGCAGCACATTTTTGCGTAGCTGGTCGCCCAGCGGATTCTGCACTGCGATGTTGACCTCGTTGAAGAGAGTGAGGTCGTAGAGGCGCCGCTGTGTTTCGAGCAGAGCGGTCTGATCGAGCACATCGCCGGGGTGGATCAATACCTGATCGGCAACCGTCGCCGGGCGCGTGTAATGCAACCCTGAGACGATCACATTATTGATAAAACTCTGATCACCCTCGGTCACGTTCATCGTAATATTCATCAAGCCGGGGTTTTGCGGATCGTCCTTCTGTATCAAGTTAAGGGTCGCATGATCAAACCCGTGGCTGAAGTAGTAGCCCAGAATTACATCCCGGTCGCCGGTAAGGTTTGCTGCCGAATAAGGCTGACCAACCTGGGTATTGAGGAGCGGCGCCAGTGTGGCGAGCTTCACCTGATTTGTACCCGTGATAGTGAAGGTGCCGATACGCTGCTGAATGCCTTCGTCAATCGCGTAGCTCACCGTGAGCAGAGCCAGTTTAACGTCCTTCCCGCCTGGCCCGTCATCGGAATCCTTTACTTCCGGCGTCACCTTGACGTGGGTGAAGCCATTGCTTTGATAGAGCCCCGTAATCGAATTGACATCAGCATTTACGAGGGCCTGGCTGAAGAGGCCGTGATGGTCAAAGAATCCGGCCTTTTGCACGCTCAGCCTATCGAGCAGCGTCTCGTTGTCGAAGTACTTATTCCCCGATACTCTCACGCTCTGCACGCGATGCAGCGGGTTCTTCTGAACATGAAAGACTATCTCCGAATGGCCAGGATCGGTAGTGATGATCTCGTGGGTGATCCGGGCGTCGAAATAGCCTTGTCTCTGGAAGTGGTCCCGCAAGTTGCGGTTACCTTCGTTGAGCAGATCTTCGTCTACTGCACCCTCTTCATAGACTGGGATGAGCCGCTTGATAGCGCCCTTCGAGATTTTTGCGCCCTCCACCCGCACCTTGACCACCGGCCCGCGGTTTGACCCGAAGGTGTAATCGAGGTGGTTCGTCGGCGGCTGAAAGTCGCGAGACTGAATGTCGACATTCGCCTCAAGCCGGTCCTGCTTCTGATAGTTCTTCCTGAGGCCGGTGAGCGCGCGGTCCACGGTATCGTGATGTACTTTGGCATTCGCCTTCAGCTTCGTCTTCTTACGGAAGACGGGCAGGGTCATGCCGCTTTCGCCCTCGACCTTTACGTCTCCTATGCGCGCGTTCTTGCCGACAGCAACCGTGTATTGAATATTCACCTGACGGTTGGGCGTGTCGGAAATGGTCTTGCGCGATATTTGACCCTGGTAATAGCCGTACTGCTGTAGCGTAGCCTGTAGCAGCCCGTCCGCCTGGTCGAGTCGCGCCTGCGTGAACGGTGATCCCGGACTAAGCTTCGCGGCACGCACCAGTTGCGCTGAAAGACGGTCGTTTTTAACCCCGGTCACTGTAACCGTGCCGAAAAAAAGCCGCGGCGCTCCATTGAAGATAAGGGTGATCGTGTCGCCCTGGCGGGAGCCCTGTACGTCGATGTCCTGGTAAAGCCCGGTGGCGAAAAGACTCCGCAGGCTCTCGCGGACCGTGAGGGGATCCAGTTTTGTTCCCGGTTGCACCGGCAGGCGCGATGGCAAAGGGTCAAGAGCTGCACGATCCACACCCTGGAACTCGACCGCGCCAATGGTGAGGCCAGTCAGGGCACGAAGCCCCGGGGTTGATGCCAGCGGCGACGAGATCGCAGTCTTGACCGGCTGCGTAGGTTGGCCCGCCGTTGGAGCGATACTGTTAGGCGGCAGATGCGCTGCGGTCGGGGTCCCGTTTGATGTTGACGAAGAAGTCCCGGTCGGCTGTGACACGCCCGACTGGGCCGCGGAGGAGCCCGCCGGCGTAGTTGGCCCGCTCGACGCTCCGTCTGCTGGAGTTGCCTGCGCCATCGCGGAGAGTCCCTGCCCAAATGGAACCAGCCCCAAAGCACCCGTTAACAACATTAACCACAAGGAAGCTGGTGCAGCAGCGCCGGTGCGGAACCTTGCGGCGATACCGCCCAATGTACTTTCCAGAAACAATGAAACCCTCACGACTTGTATTGGCCGGCTTGTGGCGCCCGACTTTATTCCCTTAGACTCGCCGCTACCCAGGTGGGATTATCTCAACGGGGCTGCCAAAGTGAGATGCCGCATCAGTGCGATTCGCGGTCTCACGCAGGCCCGGACTATTGCGGAGTTGTACCGTACATCAGAAAACTTTGTCCCGCTCTCTATACTAGAGAGTGAGACCCATGCCGGCCAACAATGTTGTAGATATGTCTTCGGAACGCCCCGCTTACCCGCTCGCGGCAGATGAGGCTCGTACCGCTGGTGAAGCCGCCCCAGCCCCAGCTCTCAAAACCGAGAACGCCTCAGACCGCTATTCGCGGCAGGTGCTCTTTGGCCCCCTCGGCGCCCAGGGGCAGCAGCGGCTCCGCGCCTCTCACGTCGCGCTCGTGGGCTGCGGAGCGACAGGGACTGCCGCTGCCGGCCTTCTCGCCCGCGCGGGAGTGGGCACGCTGACCCTCATTGATCGCGATTTCGTTGAAGAGAGCAATCTCCAGCGTCAGGTGTTATTTGACGAGGCGGACGCTGAGGCTGCTCTTCCCAAGGCTGAGGCCGCCCGGCGTAAAATTGCCCTCTTTAACCGCGAAGTGGCAGTCCGTGCCAGCGTTGCTGATCTGGTTCCTGAAAACGTTCATCGTCTGCTCACCGGCTGCGACCTTGTCCTGGACGGGACTGATAATTTTGAAACACGGTACCTCCTCAACGACTTCGCAGTCGAACAAGAGATGCCGTGGATCTACGCCGCTGCGGTCGGCTCTTACGCAGTAACGATGAATATCCTGCCCGGCGAAACGGCTTGCCTGGCTTGCCTCTTCCCCGCCCCGCCTGGCGGTGTAATCGAGACTTGCGACACGGCAGGCATCCTCAACACCGCAGTCAACCTGGCCGCTTCGATCGAGGTGACTGAGGCCCTCAAATTTCTGGTCGGGGCGCGGGACAAGATGCGGCGGACGCTGCTTTCCTTTGACCTTTGGACGAATGAGCGCA
>DASWUZ010000284.1:0-2551 GCA_036401395.1 Acidisarcina sp. | reverse complement strand
ACGAAGCGGCCCGTTGGGTTGATGTGATATTTGGTGTCTTCGTCGAGGAGGTTTGCGGGGATGACGGCCTGGATTACATGCTTGAGCACGTTGGCGCTGAGCTCGTCGTGGGTGACTGACTCGGAATGCTGGGTCGAAATGACCACGGCGTCGACGCGGACGGGCTTGCCCTTTGCGTCGTATTCAACAGTGACCTGGCTCTTGCCGTCGGGCCGCAGGTAGGAGAGGCGACCGGTCTTGCGAACCTCAGTGAGGCGGAAGGCCAGCTTGTGCGCCAGCGAAATCGGCAGCGGCATGAAATCTTCGGTCTCGTCGGTCGCGTAGCCGAACATCATCCCCTGATCGCCAGCCCCGTCTTTGTCGACGCCCATCGCGATGTCGGCGGATTGTTTGTTGATGGAGGAGATGACGGCGCAGGTGTTGGAATCAAATCCGTAAAGCGCGTTATCGTAGCCGATGGCGGCCACCGTGCCGCGGACGAGCGATTGAAAGTCGACGTAGGCTTTGGTGGTGATTTCGCCGGCGATGACGACCAGGCCGGTAGCGGTCAGGGTCTCGCAGGCCACACGGCTGTAGGGGTCCTGTTCGAGGCAGGCGTCGAGGATGGCATCCGAAATCTGGTCTGCAATCTTGTCAGGATGGCCCTCGGTTACCGACTCCGAAGTAAATAAAAATCTGTCGCGTTTTGCCAATGTGGCTCCTTCTGGTGGACTTTATTCTCTGCTCGCAGGGCGCGTAAAAGGCGTGGCGGGCGCGGACTGCCGCAGTGTGCGTTCCGGTGGAAGGGCTCTGGGCCGGATACGTCTCTTGAAATGGTACTAGAGCCGGGAAGAGCGCGGCAAAACGTTTCAGCCAAGCGGGAGATCGACACTGCCAGAAGGGGCAGGTCGCAGCGAACGGCTCACGGAAGGGGTGGCACGCGTCAGCAGGACGGTGACGGCCGCGGGCGGCCGATTGAGTGCGGAGATGCGATGGTCAACATACTGCCAGACGAACCAAGCCAGGCCGACCAGTAGTACAAGCAAAACCCCCACACCTGCCCAGCGCAACCGCATGTCCGGGCGAACAGCGTCGCGAGGCCGGGTCTGCACAACGTTCTGGGCGAACTTCACCCAGTCCGCATCGTCGTCTTTCAGCATCCCGCTGACAGCATAGGCCGCCATATACCGCTCAACCCACGCCTCCTCATCCAGGCCGCAGACCCGAGCGTAGCCGCGAACGATGCCCTTGTTAAAGACGCCGCCAGGCAGTTGATCGAACCTGTTCTGCTCCAGTGCCTCAAGGTGCCGGCTGCTGATCTTGGTCGCCTCAGTGATTTTGAAAAGGGAAATCCCGCGGTACTCTCGCTCCTTCGCCAGCTCCTCGCCGAAAGTGCCCATCGCGCGGCGCTCCAAATAGCCCTGAGATCAGTGCAATTCCAATCAAGATACGGCTCGTAATCCTCAATGGTCAAAGGAAAAGTTAAATATATCTGCCAGTGGGGACTTTTCTCCGTAATGAGGCAGGCTAAGGCGCCGATCTTGGTGCGCTTAGGGTTGAAGCTGGATGGAAAGGGAGGGATCACCCGCTTGTTGCAGGCCCTCATAGGGAGGGTAACCCTTTGCTTCGACGTGTACCTTTACCATTTGCCCGTTCGCCGCATGAGCACGAATGCTAAAGTCCCCATCGCGTCCGGTGACAACAGCCTCTGTTCCATGACCCACAACCGACACCCGCGCATCTGCCAAAACTCTCCCGTTATTGCCCATCACCTCGCCGCTCAGCCAAGCCGTATTCTCCGCATTCAACTGAATTGTTAGCACAGGTTTGTAATCGCTAGACAATTGAATATGCCCGCTTCCGGCGAGAAAAGCGCTCCTCACGGTCGCGTATGCGGTGAACGTTCCATTCTGGGGCCTGTTGGCTGGTGGAATATCACATTCCCACCCACCTACGATTTTCTTTTGTTCGCCGCCCGGAGAGCAAACTACCGTCGCATTTTCGACAGGGTTTCGGTCAGTTCCCAATACGATAACCCTAACTGCATATACGCCACGGACACTCAGGTCCCACTTCGCGATCAGGGGCAGTGAGCACGATGTGAATATCACCACCACGCCTAGGACCGTATGTCTCCCATTCAAACGGTGCTTTCCTCTTTGCCAGACGAGGAAACCGAAAACGAGGACAGCGCCGACAACCTCTGCAGCCACCGGGTCTCTGACCTTACTCGCGATTTCAAGGGCATTTTGTAGGAATGTTGGCATCAGCCTCGTTTTTCAACAAAATCGTCAGATCTTGCCTCAGCTCTCTTGTTTGCGGATCATCCAGACCGCGCGAACTTTCATCAATGGCGATAGCTCGCTCCAAAAGCTGCCGGGCCCCGCAAAAATCGTACTCATGTCGTAAGAGGGCTGCCAGATTCGAAAGATCCGGCACGATTCCGGGATTATTTTCACCGAGCACCTTTTCATCAATCTTTAAAGCCTGCCTCAATAGAGGTTCCGCATTTTTGTAATCGTTCATCTCTTCCAACAACTCGCCTAAGTTGTTTAGAGCAGAAGCAATTTCC
>DASWUZ010000283.1:0-4065 GCA_036401395.1 Acidisarcina sp. | reverse complement strand
CAAGCTCCAACGAAGGCGATCTCGTACTCGATCCATTTTGCGGCTGCGGCACCACTGTACAAGTGGCGCAGCGTCTTAACCGCCGCTGGATCGGCATCGACATCACGCACCTCGCGATTGGCCTCATCAAGAAGCGATTGTCCGACACCTACGGCCCGGAAATTCGCGGCACCTACAACATCATCGGCGAACCTAACGACTACGCCGGAGCCGCCAAGCTAGCCGAAGACGACAAATATCAATTCCAATGGTGGGCCCTGGGCCAGGTAGGAGCGCGACCAACCGACCAGAAGAAGGGCGCGGACCGCGGCATCGACGGACGTCTCTATTTCCACGACGACACGACCGGCAAGTCAAAACAAATTATCTTCTCCGTCAAGGCTGGCGGCGTGACCTCCGCACAAGTCCGCGACTTGCGTGGCGTCATCGAACGCGAGAAAGCTGAGATCGGGATCTTTCTCACCTTCAACGAACCCACCCGCGACATGAAGCGCGAAGCAGCCGAAGCGGGCCTCTACAAGTCCGTCGACGGCACGACCTGGCCTCGCATTCAGATATTCACAATCCAACAAATCCTGGACGGCAAACAGCCCGAATACCCCCTCCACCGGACCGATGCCACCTTCAAAAAGGCCCCGCGCAGCCGCCCGGATGCCGCCACCAACCTGACTCTCCCATTAACTCCAGCGGAGTAAATTCCGTACTCCAGTCCGGCAGCCGCCCCCGCTCTAAAACCCTCTAAACTAAGAAAATGTCCTACGAGGCAGCCACTAAATACCTGAGGATTCTGGCAGCCAAACGAATCAGTCCCCCGAACACTCCGCGGCCGACCTCTGGATCCATTCCCGGCCGCGCTGCCGGCCGCATCCTCCCAGGCTACGACCGACCCATCCCGCTATGGATGATCTTCCCGCTCATCTTCGCCGCCGTTTACCTGGCCCACGGTGCGCTGCTCCGCCTCCCCTACTACTGGGATGAAGCCGGCTACTACATCCCGGCCGCCTTCGACTTCTTCCGCACCGGCTCCCTCATTCCCTCGACCACGCTCTCGAACGCGCACCCACCCCTGCCCTCCATCTACCTCGCCCTCTGGTGGAAGCTCTCCGGATTTTCACCCCTCGTCACCCGCACCGCCATGTGCTTCGTCGCCGCCCTGGCCCTGCTCGCCGTCTATCGCCTCGCCATCATCACCACTGGGCGGGCCACCGTAGCCGCCGCCACCACCCTGCTCACCGCCCTCTACCCTATCTGGTTCGCGCAGAGTACGCTCGCCCACGCGGACCTCTTCTCTACCGTCGCCACCCTGTGGGCACTCGCTCTCACCTTGGATTCGGCTCGAAACCGCGATCGCGATCCACACCCCCACCCCGATTCAGCCCCCGAGACTCCATCCGCCCGCACCACCATTTACCCAAACCTGAAAGCCTTAGGCGCGACCCTATGCTTCTCCCTCGCCGTCCTATCCAAAGAGACCGCCCTCATCACCCCTCTGGCCCTGGCCCTCTGGGAAGTATGGCAAGTCTGGCAGCTCCAATTCGAAACCCAACCCGCGCCAAGCCCCGACTCAAAGGCATACCCAACCCCCATCCGCAAATACTTTAACGAACACATCAACGCCGCCATCCGCAACCTCCTCCCCGCGATTCCTCTCGCCCTTTGGTACGCGTACCACTACCACCGCACCGGCTTCATCTTCGGCAATCCCGAATTTCTCCGCTACAACGCCACCGCCATTCTCTCGCCGCTGCGCATCTTCCTCGCCCTCGGCCATCGCCTCCTTCACATCACGGCGCACATGAACATGTTCGTCCCCGTCCTCTGCACCCTCGCCGCCATGATGTTTCCCCCGCGCGACGAACGCGACGGCCGCAAGCGACCAGACGAAGATACCCACCTCCAGCACCCCGGCTTGCCCACCTCCGACAGTGCAGATTCGGCCGGTTGCCCCATTCATGAAGACAGCACCACCGTCTTCATGAGTGGGACTAGCGCTCCCTCCCAGCCGCGCATCTCCATCCCCCGCATTTCACTAAAAGACCAGGAACGCATCTACTTCGTACTCGCAGCCAACCTGATCTTCTTTTCGATCATGGGCGGTGCACTCCTCACCCGCTACCTGCTACCGCTCTACCCGCTAGTCCTCCTTCTCTGCGTGAATACGCTCCGCCGCCGCATCCCCTACTGGCCCGCCATCATCGCCCTAAGCGCCGCCGCCTTCGTCACCGGCATCTTCGTCAACCCGCCCTACCGTTTCGCCCCCGAAGATAACCTCGCCTACGCGGACACCATCGCCCTCCACCAGCACGCGATCGCCTACATCATGCACCACTTCCCCCACCCCAACGTGCTCACCGCCTGGCCCGCCACCGACGAGTTCACCAAGCCGGAACTCGGCTACATCCTCCACCCCGTCCCCGTAACCGCCATCGACAACTTCTCCCTGCCCCAAATCCAAACCCTGACCGCCAGCAACCCACCGGCCCGACCCACCAACACCTCGCCCCAAACCACCAAAACCTTGCCCCAATCCACCGAAGAGGGGGTGCCCCATTCATCGCAGCTCCACCGCGATGAGTGGGACCGACAAACCGCAACCCCCCAAAACCAAACCACGACCACCGCAACCCCCACCTACACCACAGCCCTGATCTTCTCCACCAAATACGACCCATCCACCCTCCCCATCCGCCTCGGCCTGGGCAGCGAAGCCATCGACGCCCGCTTCTTCGACTACCACCGCGACCTTTCCGCCGAAGAGATAGCCCGCCTCCTCAACGCCACCATAGTCTGGCGCGAAGACCGCAAGACCCAATGGGCAGCCGTCCTAAGCTTCGACAACCCACAGCCAGCAAATATCCCTGCAACCCCGGCTCGACCTGACACTAAAACTCAGAAGTAAAAGCAAAAGCCGCTGCCAACCGGCATACTCCCGTGCTGTGGCCGCAACTATAATTACCAGGGGGCCAGATGGTGCCACAAACGTTCAAATCCCGCTGGCTTTTGCCCCTAGTCTGGGCAGCCATCGCGCTGCCGGCAATACACGGTCGCTCCGTCGCCGCTCAACAAGTTTCCGCAGACGCAGCCTCACCCCACGGCCGCCTCGTCCTCGTTCTGCCCTTCCAGAACCACTCCACCCAGCCCAACCTGGACTGGGTAGCCGAATCCTTCCCTGAAGTCCTTAACGCCCGCCTCACCGCCGCCGGGTTCCTCCCCATCAGCCGCGCCGACCGCATCTACGCCCTCGACCACCTCGGCCTGCCCGCCGATTTTCAACCCACCCACGCCAGCACCTTGCGAATCGCGCAGATGCTCGACGCCGACTACGTCGTCCTCGGCTCTTATGAATCCGACGGCAAGCAGTTGCAGGCGACCGCGCGCGTGCTCGATGTCTCCGCCCTCAGCCTCGGGGCACCAATAGTCGAACCAGCGACCGGCCAATCCGACCTGGCCCACCTCCTCAACCTCGACAACAGCATCGCGTGGCACGTCGCCCGCGCCCTCGACACCAGTTTCGCAATCGCCGAACAGACCTTCGTCGCCGCCGACGCCAGCCTCGACATTACCGCCTTCGAAAGCTACATCCGGGGCCTCGTCGAATCCGCACCCGAGGAGCGCGTCAAGCACCTCAAGGAAGCCGTCCGCTTAGACCCCGACTACCCCCTCGCCTGGTACGCCCTCGGCCGCGAATACTTCGCCGACCAGCAGTTTGAACTCGCCGCCGACGCCCTCGGCCACCTCCCCAAGGACGACCCCAACGCCCTCGCCGCCGACTTCTTTCGCGGCCTCGCCTACTTCAACTCCGGCAATTACCTCAACGCCGAGGACGCATTCGCATTCGTCACGACCCGTCAGCCGCTCCCCGAAGTCGTGAACAACCAAGGCGTCGCCGCTAGCCGCCGCGGCAAAGACGCCACCCCGCTCTTTGAACAGGCCGTCGCCGCCGACCCCAAGGATCCCGACTACCACTTCAACCTCGCCGTCTCCCTCCGCACCCGCAACGACGTGCCCGGCGCCCTCCGCGAGGTCGAACAAAGCCTCAAACTCAAGCCCGAAGACACCGAAGCC
>DASWUZ010000282.1:0-4265 GCA_036401395.1 Acidisarcina sp. | reverse complement strand
GGCGCCGGGCGTGCATATTGTTGTGCGAACGCCCACTGGCAAGGTGCTCACCGACATGCAAGGGTGGGCGATGTCTGACCTTAACTATAAAGACGGCACGATGGATATTGCTGCGGACCGCCGTCCTACGGACGCGCCTTTCTATACGGTCGGTGCAAGCTTCGCGTCGCCGGACGATGAACACTACTACGGCCTGGGTCAGAGTCACGAAGGCTTTCTAGATCATCGTGGGCACACGGTGCGATGCTGGCACGACTACCTTGCCACCGGCGGTCCCAGCGTCTGCGTTCCCTTCCTTGTGACGAACAAGGGTTATGGGTTGCTATGGGACAATCCGTCAAAAACGACCATCATGCCCGGCTTTAACGAGCAGACTAAGTGGAGTTCTGAAGTCGGGGACCGCGTCTCTTACTTCGTGATTGCTGGCGATACAACCGACGAGATATACGCGGGCTACCGGCAGCTTACGGGTGCGACTCCGCTGTTGCCAAAGGCGGCTTATGGATTTATTCAGTGTAAGCAAAAATATGCGACCCAGGCTGAAGTTATGGCAGTCGCGAAAGGGTATCGAGACCGCCACCTTCCGGCTGACGTCATCGTTGTCGACTGGTTCTACTACACGAAAATGGGCCAGATGGATTTGGACCCCGTTAAGTGGCCTGACCCTACAGGGATGAACAAGCAACTACATGATATGGGGTTTCAAACCATGATCAGTGTATGGCCGCGGTTTACGCCAGGCTCCCGCTACTATGACACCTTGCTCAAGAACGGCTGGTTTGAGCATCTGGCAGATGGAACCCCGACTAACGGACTACCCTACGACAAAGCCGGCTCAGATATAGATTCTACTAATCCTGATGCGGCCAAGTGGTACTGGGGAGTTATTCGCGACAATCTGGTCAGCAAGGGATTTGATTCTTTCTGGGCGGACGAGACGGAGCCAGACCTGCCTCCGAATGGGAGTTATTGGAAGATTGGGCCGGGAGGACGCTATTTCAATGTGTTCCCGTTGTTTCATACGGCCGGGATCTATGACGGGTTCAGGCGCGATACTACACACCGCGCGTTGATCCTGAGTCGCGATGCTTACCTGGGATCGCAGCGCAATGGGACGATCATGTGGTCGTCGGATATTTATCCCACGTGGGACACTCTGAAGCGCCAGGTACCTACAGGGCTTGATTTCAGCGCCTCGGGGTTTGCATATTGGAGTAACGATACGGGGGGATGGCAATACCTTCCTGCGGTACATCATCCCGCTCATCCGCCGCTTCTCGATCCTTCAGACGCGCGCGATAACGTGGGCGGTTACGATGATTATCCGGAGTTGTATACGCGATGGTTTGAATATGCGACATTTCTGCCGATTTTCAGAACCCACGGGAGCAGAATCTACAACGAGACATGGTCTTATGGGAAACAGGCGGAGCCTATTTTAGAGAAATATCTGAAGCTTCGTTATGAATTGATGCCCTATATCTATTCGTTGGGCTATGGGACCTACAAGTCTGGCGCTCCATATATGCGGGCCTTGTTTATGGACTTCCCTAATGATCCCAAAGTGGCAGACATGGGGGATGAATACATGTTCGGGCCTGCGTTTCTCGTGACTCCGGTGACTGAGCAGGGGGCTACCATGCGCAAGGTCTACCTGCCGGCTGGCGTTGATTGGTATAACTACTGGACAAATGAGAAGCTCCATGGTGGCCAGACTATCAATGTTGCGGCGCCGATCGATAGGCTACCGCTGTTTGTGAAGGCAGGGTCCATCATCCCATTGGGAACTGCCGTCGAGAGCACGCGGGATGATCAGAAGATTGCTAAGGTCGCAGTGTATCCGGGCGCCGATGGTGACTTCACCATGTATAACGACGATGGTATGACCTATGACTATGAGAAGAGTGGTGGTAAGGTGACGACCTTTCACTGGAGTGACAGCATTGGGAAACTAAGTCATACCGGCGATTGGCAAGGCTCTGACTCTGGAATACTTGAAATCGTTGGGCGTTAAGTTTGCTAATTGGGAATAAAAGGGATGGCCCGGGATTCCTCCGGGCCATTTTCTTGCTTAACGCTTAGCTTCCGTTAAGTTTCAGCGCAGTTGGAAGTCAGGGGAGCCAAGAAGCAGCGCTGCGAGCACGGCGGCGTCTTTATCGACTGGCGGGGGTATGCGAGGACCCTGTCCGATTCCGGGATCTTTTTTCTGGCCCTTAAAGGCAGCGTTCTTTACTCCGCCCTCGGTGCCGTCGCGCCTGTCCATCTCCATCGCTTCGACCGCATTTTTGTTCATCGATGAACCGCTTTGCAGCGAGTCATCCGACACGGTCGTCGCCTTTAAGCTGACCGCACCGGAGTCTAATTGCTTCAGCACGGTTGCCCTAGTCTGTGGTCTAAGCGGAAAGTTCAACAGAACATGCTCCAGTTGCGACTCCTTGTCTACAGGAGGCAGCGCCGCAGGGTCGTTTATCTTCAGCAGAGAGTCCAGGTCAGTTACTGTCCCCATGCGGTTTGAAGTAAGTGAGATCGCGAAATTGATGCGGGCGAGTAAGTCGCCTGAGTTGACCCAAGCGTCTGACTTCCATGAGTAACCGTTCGGAGTCTGCATTCCGTAGAGCGGCATGCCTAACTGCGCGATAGCCTGGACGATGGCTTGAGGCTGGACAGTATCTCCACCAGAAGCGCGGACCGCAGAGAAAACGAATTCCTCCGGCGTCTTGACCTTGGCGCGATAGGCGTCTTTCGACCAGAACTCCGGGGAAGAAAACATCGTGCGTAGAACCTGGCGAATGTCTCCGTCGGACTTGAGGAATGTGTCGGCCATGCGATTGGTCAGCGTCGCGGAAGGATTATCAGAGACGAAGCGGACGGCAAGCTGCTGCGAGATCAAATGCGCAGTGGCCGGGCTGGTGGCCAACATGTGGAGCACTTCAAGCCCCTCATTCATGCCGTTTTCCTTGATCTCCTTGCCCAACACGTACTTCGTTCCAGGCTCGTGGCGGCGTTCGTTGAATTCGAATTGCCCGCCGGTGCGGTAGTCCCCGATGGTCCAGCCGGTTAGTACCTTGGCTAGTTCGGTGACGTCCTTTTGTGTATAGCCACCGTCTACGCCCAGAGTATGTAGTTCCATTACTTCGCGGGCATAGTTTTCATTGAGTCCCAGTGACTTGGCCTTTTGCGCCTTGTCTCCAGTAAGGTATCGCTGCGCGTTTGAGACTGCCTGGGAATGTGGCCCTATACTCGTGTGGTTATCGAGGTAGAAGAGCATGGCGGGACTTTTCGCCGTGGCAACCAATAAATCCTCGAATTTACCCATGGCACGCGGCGCCACTACATTGTTCTGATAATCGGCAAGATACCACGGAGCAAATGGGCCCTTTTTCATGTAGACATTGAAGTGGTTGAGCCAGAAGTCGGTCATTACTGCTTGTAGCTGGCGTTCGCTGTAGACGTCGGTCAACATGCGAGTTTGCAGTACTTCGCCGCCGACTAGTGCGGCAGGACTTACGAGTGCTATGAGGATTTCTTTCTGGTTTGGCGACAGGCCCTCGATGGCCTGAAGTTTCTGCTGCGGGCTCAACCGTTTGATGAAGGAGCGGAAATCACCTGCGGGCAAACCTACAAAGGCGTTGATGCGTTGATCGGGTGGGAGGCTTAGTATCTGCGAAATGGCGGCCTCCGAGTAGCGGCCCCTTGCTTCATCGTCAGCAGTGTCTTTGCTGTTGTCCATCAGAGGATCGGTGTATACGTCGGCCTTCGCGCCGGGCTTTGCCGCGTCGGCGCCCGGCTTTGATGCCATCATGGCATCGTCTTTGTCGGCCTGCATGTCTGCCTGAGTCTCGGTACCGGCAGCCTGCGTGTCCCCTTGAGTTGTGGCCGTCGCGGTCTCCTGCTTGCCGGCTTCTTTTGCCTTGCGCTCCTTGTAGTAGGCGATCTGGTTGGCGTAAATCGCGTGTTCGATGGGGTCGTTTGGGATCTCTATAGCGTCGGCGCGTTCAAAGCTGCCCTGATTTCTGCGTTGCATACGGCCAAAGCGTCGTTGACCGAATCCACCTTGTCCGAATTGACCGACCTGCCGTTGCCCTGCTGCCTGTGCCGTACCCTGCCCTGCACCCTTGCCGCCTGCCAGGGCCCTTATCATCAATTGCGATGGATAGCGCCGTTCGAGTTCCGGGGTGCTCAACTGCATGGCGGGATAGGCGCTGAGCCTGGCGAGTAGTGCGCGGTCGTCTATCTTCTCCGGATTCAACTGCTGGTCGATCCAT
>DASWUZ010000281.1:0-11608 GCA_036401395.1 Acidisarcina sp. | reverse complement strand
GAAGCCCCCAAACCCGCCACCGCCGGAGTCGCCGCCCCCTCCACCAAATCCGCCGCCTCCGAAACCACCGCCGCCAAAGCCTCCACGACCGCCGCCGCCGAGAAACATGCCTAGCAGAAAACCGAGGATCCCTCCACCACGGGCCCGGCTAGCAAATACGATAAAAACAAGGAAAATGATCCCGTAGAAGATCAGGCGACCAAACGGAATACCGGCCTGGCGCTCTTGAGGCGCTTCGCGCTGCGCCATCGGCTGCTGCAGGGTGACGCCGGCGTCGGCGGCGATCGTCTGGCCGAGTTGGGTAACGACGGTACCGACAGCGCCGTCGTAATCCGCGGCGCGCAGGTTAGGCACGATGCCGCGCAGCATGTCGCCGGTCTTGCCGTCGGGCAAAATACCCTCGAGCCCATAGCCGACTTCGATGCGGTCCTTGTGGTCGTTCACCGCGAGCAGGAAGATGACGCCGTGGTCGCTGCCCTTCGGGCCGACCTTCCAGGCCTCTTCGAGCTTGACTGCATAGTCGGCCGGATCGTCGCCGTCGAGGGTCTTGACCGTGACCACGGCAATCTGGGCGTGGGCCTGGTGGTCGATCTCGGCGCAGTACGAGTTCAACTGCTGCTGGGTATCGTCGGAAAGGACCCCGGCCAGATCGCTGACGTAATTACTGGGTTTGGGGAGGTCTTCGACGCGCTCAGCGTGTGCTCGCGGGGATACAACAAGGGCAAAAAACGCCAGCGCCAGTAGAAAGCAAATCAACCGTGCCGCGGGACTCACGGCATCAGACTGGCGGCAGGACGCGCGCATCGATTTCAGATACATCCTGGCCTATTGTACCCACCTGGCCCGCACCCACATTCCCGTCGGCGCAAGTAAAAGGGCGTTCTCGGTGGAGAACGCCCTTTCGTGTACGATCTGAAATTTCCTGCTGGGGCCCTTCGAGTTTCCCGACCGCGTAGCTGAGCAAATAACTGCTATGCAGCTGGGCCCTAGAGGGTCGACTCGATCTCAAAGCCCCAGGCTTCCAAAAGCGGCTCTGGGATGTATTTCGAGTTCTTGTTCCGGCGCGCCCATTCGCGAAGCCGAGTGGAGCGGATATACTGATCGGGAGTGAGCTTGAATTCCTTCACTACCTGCTCGAAGGAAGTCACGGTGGGGACCACCGGCCCGATTGGCTCGGGCTTCCCCCAGTTTGGATTACCACGACGTTTAGCCATTGTTTTTGTTGTCCTTTAGCGTTACAAAGTGACGAGCGGCAAAAGCCGGCGCGTGCTACTCGACCTAACATCCAACGAGCACACCGGGGAAGTCACAAAACCATCCTATTATAAGGATATTTCCTCCGTAAATCAATAGAAATCGTGGACATGTCCCTAATTATCTACCTGCCATTGCACCTACTTCGATGCAATTCGCGAGGGTCACAAAGCGGCCCCCCAAGTCGCACAAATGAGACACCTTAGACCTTCTCAATCGCCGCCGCGAGAGCGCCAGGGTCGAGGGACGGAATAGTCGAAACACCACCTAAATTTCCCAGACCGCAAGCTGGCGTCGCGATTACTGGTACTCCGGCAGCTAACGCGCACAGAAGCTTGCGCGGCTGCGATTCGACGATTGACGGCGCGACTACGGCATCAACTGCGGTCATCCAGTTCGGCCCCGATAGTGCAGTATCTACGCCTCTCCAGAAGTCAGGCCCCTCTAGTTGTCGGCCGCCGATCAGGACTTTCGTTCCTGTCCTCAAAGCCGCCTCGCGAACTTCGTAAGCCCCCTTTCGCCCAACCGTGGGGCCGAGAAAGAGAACAGTCTTTTGGTTGGCCGCGTTTTTCGGTTGACGGATGGAGTCAGTGGGCGGCATCTCCCACGGAAGCAGCATCGCCTTCGCGCCGAAAAGCTTGCCCACCGCACTGTGCGGAGTGACGATCTGCTCAGCCTCGCGGAGTGCCTCTGCCTCATATTCCAGCAACCATGTCGGCGCTCTAAAATCACCTAAAGTTAGCGAGTCGGGATGCACCACCACCGCCGCATCTAGCGCGGCATGAATGCTTGCGATCGGCAGGCCACTCATCAGAACTCGAAGTCGCCTTCCGCCCAGGTCGCCTCGCATCCATAAAAATGGCAGCAAAGACTGAGATACGACTACCTCGTCGACTTCCGGCTTCAGCACTCGCGAAAGAGCGGCGGCGAGTTCCCGCGAGCGGCGCAGGAGCGCGTTTTGCCTCGCCGCACCTTGGTCGGCCAGCCGCCTTGAAAAGCATGGCGAACCTCAAAGTGCTGGCCGTCGCGGTGTGAACAGTCGCAAAATCCGTCACCGGCCAGTCGTAGTTCCCTTTCCTCCATCGGTCACCTCGTAAAGGAATCGCCGCTGAATCCTCGGCAGAATGATGCGACGCCACGTAAAGTTTGAATTCCGGCCAGGCGGAGTCGACAAGGAATGCAGTGCGGCTCTTACGATGAGGTCGGGGCTTTTCATGGCGAAAGCATTGAACACGGCCACAACTGTCGCAACTGTTTGGCCGAGGACCGGTCTTTGGGATTACCCGCAATGCGGACGGTGTATTCGCTGTTTCAGCGGCCCGGCCGCGCAGACGCACTACAATACTGGAGGAGTTCAACTGCACGTCGAGTTGGAGATCGCGACTAGAGCGGAAACGTAGGTCGATATAGTTCCAAGCGACGGTTGCATCGCGGTCAATTGCAGATGCCGAGCCGGGGACAACCTGTGAATGGGCGTGGCGTTCAACGATATCGCAACCGGCAAGTAATGCAGCGTCGTATAGAGCATTCGAGAGCTGGCAAAGACCTCCACCGACCGCAGGAATCATACATCCTTGCTGGAGCATGCGACCTTCGACAAAACCGCGCGCACGCGTCGCACGCCCGACCGATTTCCAGAAGCTGAAGACGGTTCCAGCCGGAATGATGGTTCCATGCAGCCGGGCCGCCGCGATTCTAAGGTTTTGAATCTTGCCGCGCTGATACCAGGCTTCCGAGTCACGCTCGTCTGTCCAGAGAGGGCTGGAGGATGAGGCTATTACTTCACCGGAGCGCTGCTCTGGATCTTTCTCGCACGGCTTGATGCCGCGGTGACGATCCCAAGCCATGCGCTGGAGTTGAAGCAGCGTAGCCTTGGTTCGGAAGGTCGCGGAGGCGACGCGAGTTGGACTCTCCATAGGTGCCGTAGGCTCTCAGGTCTAGACGCTTTGCAAAAGGTACATTACCAAGCTATCGCTTCTCTCTAACCCTCATTTCGGCGAGGACTTTTCTTTGGCTAGTGTCTTGTTGCGGAGTCATCTTCGCTAAAACCGGACTTTCGCATTGATCGCCGGATCGTAATCATCAGTTCGCGCGAAGACGTGCATCGCTATTGCCAGCTCCTTCAGTGGGGGCGGCGAATCCATCACCGACTTCTCCACTACATACCGCAAAAAGTCCGGGGCTCCTGTGTGCCGTGGCAAACACTTTAGAGCTCAGAATGCGGTGAAGCTCATCGTTTATCTCTTGCGCACTCAGCTTGATCTCGCGGCCCACCATGAAATTGCCCTCGATATCCTGTTGATCCCATTGAGGCAATGCACGTAACTTACCCCAAGAAACTTAACAATAGTGCGCTCGCAAGGCGATTCTTGCGCTGGGTTGGCCAAAGGCTGTCCCAGAAAAGAGGTCTTTACCATGAACATCCGATTAAGTGCTTCTCTCTACCTCGCGGTCGCCGCAAGTATAGCCTCCGTACCGGCTTATTCCCAGCTCTCGCCCAACGCGACCGTGTTTGCCTCCGGACTTGAGTCCCCTCGCGGTCTCAAATTCGGCCCCGACGGCGACCTCTACGTTGCAGAAGCGGGGATGGGCGGAACGATCTCGACCGTCGGCTCCTGCGACCAGGTTCCGCCACCCGTCGGCCCCTATCTCGGTGGCAACACCGGTCGAATCTCGAAACTGGACAAGTCCGGCAACCGCACCACGGTCGCCTCCGGATTCCCATCGACTATCGCTGCGATCGGCGACCTGGACGGCGTGGCGGACATAGCGTTCCTCAACGGCGCCCTATACGCTGTGACCGCGGGAGGAGGCTGCTCACACGGCAACGCCGCGTCCCCTAACATTATCGCCCGCGTCGACACCAAATCCGGTTCCTGGACCCCGATCGCCAACCTCAGCGCATACCTTAAGAGCCATCCCGCCGCTTATCCTGACGTGGCCGACTTCGAGCCCGACGGCGTCTTTTATAGCCTGATCGCCTACGAGAACCGCCTCTACACCTTGGAGCCAAACCACGGCCAGCTCTTCTCGACCTCCGCCACTGGAGATCTGCGCCAGGAAATCGACATCTCCAAGGAGGAAGGTCACATCGTGCCAACCTCGGTCGCCGTGCAGAACGGAGAATTCTTCATCGGGAACCTGGGACTCTTCCCCATCACTCCCAACTCAAGCAAGGTCATGAGCTTCAACACGGGCGCATGCCCCTGGCCCTACCTCTACGGCCTCGGCTGCGGCGACCCGATGCAGACCCTTCACCTGTCCGGGTCCCGTGCCGGCTTCACTACGGTTGTTGCTGTTGACTTCGGCCCCGATGGCCTGCTCTATGCGCTCGAACTCAACGATGCCCCCGGTTTCCCCGCGCCGCCATTTGGTGTCGGCAAGGTCGTGCGCCTTAACCACGTGGGCGTGATCGAAGATGTAGCCACCGGTCTTTCCCTTCCTACCGGTATGACCTTCGGACCGGACGGCTATCTCTACGTCTCGAACTTCGGTGCAACACCCACCGGCCAAATCCTCCGCATCTCCGTCCCGTAGCTTTCTGGACAGAAATGTCACTTCCATCCAACGTACGAGGGCCGACATTCGCAAGTCGGCCCTCTCTATCTTCGAGTGTCTCCCATCGTGCTGATCTCTCTCAACCCAGCAAGAATTCAGCTATCGCTTGTCCTTGACCTTCAATTCGGCGAGGGCCTTTTTGGCTTGACGGGCTTTGGGGCCGTCGGGGAAGGCGAAGAGGTAGGTCTGGTAGGCCTGGATGGCTTCGTCGGGCAGGTTCATTTGCCGGGCCGCCTCTGCTAGCCCGAAGACGGCGTCTGCGTTGCCAGCGTCATATTGGCTCGCCTCTTTGAAGCGGGAATAGGCTCCAGGAGCGTTGCCGTTTTTGAGGTACAGTTCGCCGATTTTATTGTCTTGCGCGGCCAGTTTGGGGTCGTAGGGCAGGCCCGCGTCGGGGTCTGCATTCTTTTTGTGGCGCTTGTCTTTGTCGCCATAGAGGTCGAGTTTGTCGAGGCCTTGCTGGCTGGAACTGTCCGGCGTACTCGTCGGACTGGGCGCATAACCGGTCTGCCTGGAATCCTGCGGCCTGGAATCTGAGGACTTCGAATTAGTAGGCGGAGCATCCGTCTGTGCGGCGTCAGGTGGAGCTGTATCGCCGCCATCCTTGGCCGCTGCCTTCGAGAAGTCTTCCGGGAACGGGTTGTTGTCAGCCGTGGAACGCTTCTTCCCTGCCGGCGCCCCCGTGGTCTCGGCAGGAATGGTCTCAGTGGGCGCCACTGCGTCCTGATTGCCTGCCGTTGTGCCCTGCGCGGCCTCACCGGCCGGAGCGGGAGCATCGGGAATCGGGTCGGAAATCGGATCGTGACTGGGGTCGGGCGCTGCGGACTTTTTCAGTGCCTTGCGCGGGGCTTGGGCCGACGGATTACTACTCTGCCCAGTGCCGGACGCGGGTGCTGTGGCGTCCTGCGCTGAAGCGCACGACGCGACAGCCGCCAGGAACAGACCCGCAATGACAAGCCAACGATGCATATTCCCCAGTTTAGTCCCGTCTGGATATCTGGACTCAGCTATCTAGACGTATGCACTGCGGAAAGGCCGCCTTCGTGGTGGTGGAGCAGCGAAGTTACTTCTCGCTGCTGGGTGGAACCAGGCCTTTTAGGCGCATGTAAAGGGCGAGGGTGGCGTACTGTTCGTTGTCGTGCGAGACGTTGCCCCATAGCAGGCCTATGCGCGAACGCTTTACCGGACCCATATCAACTATGTCAGTCATGTTGGTGGTGCTCGCGGCGGCGTAGGCTTTGTCGCATTCGGCAAAGGACGCCTTTAATCCGTCGATGATCGCTGCCTTGTCGGCGGTGTCGGCTGGTGTCTTCGCCATGTCTGCGGGAGCGGTGTGGTTGAGTGCGCCGCAGACGTGGTTCTGGGCCTCAATGACGTGCTCAACGACGCGGGCAAAGGTCCTGATTTCCGGGGTCGGCTTGACTTGATAATCTTCGGCGGGAGTGTTGTCGGCGGCCTTGAGGATGTATCCCTTGAGGCGGTTATAACTTCCCTGCACTTCGCCGATAGGGCCGGATGGTGGAGTGACGGCGGCTGTTGCGGCAGGGGCAGGTGTTTGTGCAGAGGTCCGGTGGGGTGCAACGATTGCTCCCGTTCCTGCCACCAGCATGAAGGTAAGTGCGAGGTTGGAACGCGTTTTGCATGTCATTTGAAGGCCTCCGATTATCGGGATAAGGGTATCTGTATCTTGGGCCGCGGACAACTGCTTCGTTGATGGATTCGTGTTCATGTTCGGTCCCACACGTCAGATCGACGTATGGGGCACCCGCTTTGGCGGCATACGTCGGCTTCGATCCATAGATCGGAATCGGTTGCATCGGTCATGATCTATGGGGATTCTGATGAGCGGCCGCGCGCCTGAGGCGGTCGCGAATTGCGACACCCAGGCCAATGGCGGGCGGTAGCGGGCAGACGATCGTCTTTGCCCCGGCGGCGTCCAGTTGCCGAAGGCCGGCGAAGAGTCGGTGAGCGAGTTCGTCCGGAGCTGCGAGGCGACCCCATTGATAGATAAGCCCGCTCCTGGGTTCGAGGCGGGTGGAGGAGCGGCGATCAAACTCGACGGGGAGCATCAACCCGACTGTCCCCCCGTCCTGCCGGGCCTTCGCGACCGCTTTGTAGAAGGCGGAGTGCTGGGCAGCGCCCTCTCCCTCAATGAGTATCAACCGCGCTCTTGGGGCGTAGTGGCGGAGCGCCATCCCTGGGGAGTTCATCGACCCGGCGCCATTTTGCATGTCGAAGGCGTCTGCCGGGCCGCAGACTGCGGCGATCTGCTCCAGGGAAATCACACCGGGGCGATAGACGATGGCCGGAGTTTCGCAAGTATCGACGACTGTCGATTCCAGGCCGTGTTGAGTTTCGCCTCCGTCCAGGACCGCGTCGATCCTGCCGTTCAGATCGTCGAGAACGTGGGACGCGGAGGTTGGACTGACATGGCCGAAAAGGTTGGCACTGGGGGCTGCAATGGGGACGCCTGCGGTCCGAAGCAGCTCGATCGCCACGGGGTGGGCAGGCATGCGGACCCCGACCCTTGGGCGACCGGCGGTCACTATGGGGTGTAAATCAGGGTGTTTGGGGACGAGAAGGGTGAGTGGGGCGGGCCAGAAAGCGTCCATGAGCGATCGAGCGCAGGCGGAGATGCCGCGGGCCACCTGAAGGAGCATTTCTTCGTCGCTGACGTGAACTATGAGCGGGTCCCAGGCAGGCCGCTGCTTCGCCTCGAAGATGCGGGCGACTGCTGCTTCATTGAGTGCATTTGCGCCCAGGCCGTAGACGGTCTCGGTGGGAAAGGCGACGATGCCGCCGGACTTGATGATCCGGGCAGCGCGAGAGAGCGATGCCAGCGATTCAGTGCTGTGCAAATCGCTGAGGTCCACCATCAAGTGCTGCGTGCTGGGGCCCACATTTCCCTCTTGCAGCGGTTTGGCCGTGTCCGGTTAAGTCCAACCTGCCAGGAATCAGACAACCAGCCGGTGCCATATCCGGTGCCATATACTGCCGGTATGAGTGCTATCGAGACGGAAGTAAAGTTTCGCGTCGCGAATATAAAATTCCTCAGCAGCAGGTTACAGCAGCTGGGATTCAAGCTGCTCACGCCGAGAACCTTTGAACGAAACACCTTGTATGACACTGCGGACAGAACGCTGCGTGCCCGGCAGGAGATCTTGCGCGTCCGCCGGTACGGCGACCTCTGGATCATTACCCATAAAGGATTGCCGCGCAACTACGACCCTTCGGAGCGTCATAAGAAGCGGGTTGAAACGGAGACGAGGGTCGAGGACGGAGAGGCAGTTGCGACGATTTTTGAGCGGCTCGGGTTTGCGCCGGTGTTTACGTATGAAAAGTGGCGCACGGAGTGGGCTGACGCTACGAGGCACTGCGTGATCGATGAGACCGCAATTGGAGTTTTCGCTGAACTGGAGGGGCCGGAGGAGTGGATCGATGAAGTCGGGCGCGGGCTTGGGCTTGCGCCCGAGGAGTTCATGACCTTGAGCTATGGGAAGCTGTTTGAGATATGGAAGCAGGAGACCGGCAGCGACGCGACGGATTTGACGTTCGAAGCTATCGGCCAGTTCGCTCCTCGATAGCCTTTATCACCGCGCCGGACGACGGGCGGCACGGAGTCACCGCGGGCCAAACCATTTGGGGTGCCCCATTCATCGCGCTTTTTGCGATGAGTGGGAACACGGAACCCACCAAGTCACCAGGCTTGTACTACACGATCACTTAGTTCTCGACGCCGTGGCATTTTTTGTATTTTTTGCCGGAGCCGCATGGGCAGGGATCATTGCGGCCTACTTTTTCTCCAGCGCGACGCTGCGATACCTCCGGCAGTCCACCACCGGCCATCCGCGCTTGCTCCAGTTCCCTCTTCTTCTTGCGTTGGAAGTCTGCCTCTAGTTGGTCGATAGTCGTAGTCGGCGCGCGGACCGGGATGGGGATAGACCTCGACTCGGAAGGCGGTTTCGATCCAGAGGGCAAGCGACCGTTGCCGTTGGTGGCGGACGGGGGCGGAAGGGCCGCTGAGTCGACGGGGGGCGCGGGCGGGACGACTCCAGTCGGGCGGATTGCCTGCATCGGCTGACCATCAGGGCCAACGATCTGCATGAGGAACAGGAAGCGGACGGTATCTTCCTGGAAGCGGTTCATCATGGCCTCGAACATGTCGAAGGACTCGCGTTTGTAGGCGACGAGCGGGTCTTGCTGCGCGTAGCCGCGAAGGCCGATGCCCTCCTTGAGGTGGTCCATGCTGAGCAGGTGGTCTTTCCAAAGGCCGTCGAGGACGCTCAACATCACCATGCGCTCGTGGTAACGCATCGCGTCGCTGCCGATGATCGATTCCTTGGCGTCGTACTGAGATTTCAGGCGGTTGAATAGCTCTTCGCCTAGTTCGTGGCGGCTCAGGTTTGCGAGGTCGGCTTCACCGGCTGCCGTGTCGGCGGTTTCGAGATTGACACCGAACTGGCCGGCCATCCGTTCTTTGAGGCCGGTCAGGTTCCACTGGTCGGGATGCTGCTTTTCTGGCGCGTACTCTTCGAGCAGGGTGCTGATGATGTTGCCGACGTAATCTTCTACAAGTTCTTTTTGCTCGACGCCCTCAAGCAGTTGGCGGCGAAGACCGTAGACGGCTTCGCGCTGCTTGTTCATGACGTCGTCGTACTCGAGGAGGTGCTTGCGGGACTCGAAGTTCTGGGCTTCGACGGCTTTTTGCGCGGCCTCGATGCGGCGCGAGATCAGCCCCGACTCGATAGGCACGCCCTCTTCCATGCCGAGACGTTGCAGAAGACCCGACACCCACTCCTTGGCGAAGATGCGCATCAGGTCGTCTTCAAGCGAGAGATAAAACCGCGATGCCCCGGGGTCGCCCTGGCGTCCGGCGCGCCCGCGAAGCTGGTTGTCGATGCGGCGGCTCTCGTGGCGTTCGGTGCCGAGGATGTAGAGGCCGCCGGCTTCGACTACGGCGTCGTGCTCTTTGCCGACGGTCGCGGCGTAGCTGGAGTAGGTGCGGTCCCAGTTCTCCTGGGTGGTCTCGAACTCCTGGCCCTGGTAGTAGAAGCGGACCGCGCCCGCGGCGGCCATGGGATTGATCGCGCCCTCGGCAGCGCTGATGGCGCGGGCGAGCGCTTTCTTGACGAGGTCTTTTTTAGTGTCGAATTCGGCATTGCCGCCGAGCAGGATGTCCGTGCCGCGACCGGCCATGTTGGTGGCGATGGTGACCATGCCGTAGCGTCCGGCCTGGGCGACGATCTCCGCCTCGCGCTCGTGGAATTTGGCGTTGAGGACTACGTGCTTGACGCCTTTGCGTTCGAGGATTTTCGACAGCAACTCTGATTTTTCGATGGAGGTGGTACCGACCAGGACCGGTTGTTTCTCGTCGTGCAGGCGCACGATTTCGTCGGCTACGGCGAAGTACTTTTCCTGCGCGGTGCGGTAGACAACGTCCGCGGTTTCGAGGCGCTGCATGGGGCGGTTGGTGGGGATGACCGCGATTTCGAGCTTGTAAATCTTGTCGAACTCGGCGGCCTCGGTTTCGGCGGTTCCGGTCATGCCGGCGAGCTTGCCGTAGAGGCGGAAGTAGTTCTGAAAGGTGATGGTCGCGAGGGTCTGATCTTCGCGGCGGATGTTCACGCCTTCTTTGGCCTCGATGGCCTGGTGGAGGCCGTCGGACCAGCGACGGCCGGGCATCAGGCGGCCGGTGTATTCGTCGACGATGATGACTTCGCCATCCTTGACTACGTATTTCACGTCACGGCGATAGAGCGCGTGCGCCTTGACGGCGGTCTCGACGTGGTGCTTGAGTTCCCAGTTTTCGACCTCGGCGATGTTGCCAATGCCCAGCAGCTTTTCAACTTTTTCCCAGCCGTCGTCGGTGATGGTGATGGCCTGGTGCTTCTCGACGACTACGAAGTCGTTGGTGTAAATCTTGTCTTCGCCGTCTTTAATTTCTTCACCCTCGACGAGTGAGGGGATGATGCGATTGACGCGAACATATTTGTCGGTGGTCTGGTCGGTGGGGCCGCTGATAATAAGGGGAGTGCGGGCCTCGTCGATGAGGATCGAGTCCACTTCGTCGACGATGGCGTAGTGATGGCCGCGCTGCACCATGTCGCCGACGTCGAACTTCATATTGTCGCGTAGGTAGTCGAATCCAAATTCGTTATTCGTCCCGTAGGTGATGTCAGAGCCATAGGCGGCGCGGCGCTGCGCGTCGTCGAGGTCGTGGACGATGACGCCGACGGTGAGGCCTAGGAACTCGTAAATCTTGCCCATCCACTCGGCGTCGCGCTTGGCGAGGTAGTCGTTGACGGTGACGACGTGAACGCCGTGGCCGGCCAGCGCGTTGAGGTAGCACGGCAGGGTGGCGACGAGTGTCTTGCCTTCGCCGGTTTTCATCTCGGCGATTTTGCCCTGATGGAGGACGATGCCGCCGATCATCTGGACGTCGAAATGGCGCATGGAGACGGCGCGCTTGCCGGCTTCGCGAACGACGGCGAAGGCCTCGGGGAGGATCTCGTCTAGGGCCAGCTTTTCGGCGGTTTTCTGGGCCTCTTTGCGGGCGTCGGCGTCATCGCCGACGGAGGCGAGTGCGGCCTGGACGCGGGTGTGGATGAGGTCGCGAAATTCCAAGGTCTTGGCGCGCAGCTCGTCATTGGAAAGGGGCTCGATGGCCGGTTCCAGCGCTTTTATTTCGTCTACGAGGGGCAGGATGCGCTTCACTACGCGTTCATTGCTGGTCCCGAATATTTTTGTTAATACACTACCGATCAAGGCGGAAAACCCTCTGTTAGTAGTGTAAATG
>DASWUZ010000280.1:0-4625 GCA_036401395.1 Acidisarcina sp. | reverse complement strand
GCGTCGGCATCCTGATGTATGGCAAGCGGGCGACGTTGCCTGAGATGCTGCGGTGGCTTCGCTACAGTTGAAAAATTGTTAGCTGGCTACAATTGGATTTGTGAAAGAGCCAGTGGACACGGTAGGCGAGGCCGCCAAAGCTGCCACGCATGTCGCAACGGCGGGCGCACCGCTACAGGAGATCACGCTTGCGCAGCGCGTGCTGCTTGCTGTTGCTCCTGCGATTGTCGCTCTGATGGTCAGGGTCATTGGCTGGACGCTTCGCTTTGAGGTGATTCGCGTGCCTGGAGCGGTGCCGGCGAGTATCCCGGCGACAGGGATATATTGTTTCTGGCATCGCTGCACCTTGCCCTGCACTTACTACTTCCGCAAATTCCATGGGACGATCCTGGTGAGCCGGAGCTTTGACGGCGAGCTGATTGCTCGCACGTTGGCGATGTTTGGCTTTTATACGGTGCGAGGGTCGAGTTCCCGTGGAGGCGCGTCGGGGTTGCTGCAGCTAAAAAGTGTCATCGACGCCGGAAAGCCGGTCGTCTTTACCGCGGATGGGCCGCGCGGGCCTATTTACGAGACGAAGATGGGACCGGTGAAACTCGCTCAGATCGCTGCTGCGCCGGTGGGGAGTTTTTATCTGCTGCCTGAGAGGGCTTGGGTAGCCAAGTCGTGGGACCGGTTCCTTATACCCAAGCCATTTTCGCGCGTAGTTGTGAGTTGGGGACCCTACGTCACCCCACCTGACGCGGATGCTTCCGACTTGACCCTTGAGGCAAAGCGTTCTGAACTGAACGAGGCCCTCGAGTGCGCGCGACGGAACGCGGAGCGCCACCTCGCGGTAGCCGGCAATCGATGAGAGTCCTGAATGTGGTAATTCGCAAACCGTGACAGCCTCTTAACCGTCGGGCCATCCTAATACGTAACAGTACGAGGTGTGTTTCGCTTGCTGGTGTCGCAATTCAATTTTAACCTGCCGCCGGAGTTGATTGCACAGCAAGCGCTGAGTGATCGTGCGGGGTCGCGGATGCTCTCGCTCGACCGCGAGACTGGTGGGCTTTGTGATGGCTACTTCCGGCAATTCCCAGACATGCTCCGTAGTGGAGACTTGCTGGTGCTGAACGATAGTCGGGTGATACCCGCCCGGCTCTTCGCGCGGAAAGCGGCACGCGAGAGCGCCTCCGGTGAGCCTACATCGGGGCAGATCGAAGTCCTCCTCACTGAGCAGTTAAGCGAGTGGGAGTGGAGGGCGTTGGTTCGCCCTGGCCGCAAAGTGCTGCTGCGGGAACGTCTTAGATTTTCGGCTTCAGCGGGCGAGGACGGTCAAGCGATTTTGGAGGCGGATGTGATTGCGCACGGAGAATTCGGTGAACGGACGTTAAAATTCTCGCCCGTCGGCGATTTCTTTTCACGGCTTGAGCACCTGGGCCATATCCCTTTGCCGCCATACATTCATCGCGAAGACGAAGGGCCGGACCGTGAGCGCTATCAGACTGTTTATGCGCGGGAGCGCGGATCGGTGGCCGCTCCTACCGCGGGCCTGCATTTTACCGCCGACGTTTTGGAGCGGATTCGAGTGCGGGGTGTTCGCATAGCATATGTGACCCTGCACGTCGGACTGGGAACTTTTCAGCCTGTGCGAGTGGAAAGGATCGAAGACATTCGCCTGCATGCTGAGCGCTATACCTTGCCGGCCGAAACGGCCGACGAGATCAACAGCGCCCGGAGGGATGGTCGCCGCGTAATCGCAGCCGGAACCACGACTATGCGTACTCTGGAGCACTGTGCTCTACAGTCACACCTCGCCGGCCAGGCCGGCATCTACCCGCATTCGGGTTCTACGAGTATCTTTATCTCCCCGGGATTCGACTTTCGCCTGGTCACGGGGCTGTTGACGAATTTCCATCTGCCGCAGTCGAGTTTGTTAATGCTGGTGAGCGCGTTTGGCGGCTACTGCCGCGTCATGGCGGCGTATCGTCATGCGGTTGCTGCCGGGTATCGTTTTTTCTCGTACGGCGATTGCATGTTTATTTCGTAGAGTTTTCGCCTGGTCCTCTCTCTTTGGGCGCTCGCGCCGCAGCGCTGGTAAACTCGCATCGATGCCGTCTTCTGCTGAGTCAGCTACAAAATCGCCCGTCTTTTTGCTTGATACGATGTCGTTCATCTTTCGCGCGTATCACGCGATGCAGCGGCAGAGGCCCATGTCCACCCGTACCGGTATACCTACCGCGGCGACGTTTGTCTTCGTGAATATGATCAACAAGCTGCGGAAAGATTTCGCTCCCGAATATTTCGCGGCTGTGTTTGACCTGAGCGGGCCGGTATTTCGGGATGCGCGAGCGAAGGAAATAAAACTGCGAAAGTTCAATGTGGCGACGCAGACCTTTGACGAGGTCGATTATCAGGGGTACAAGGCAAACCGCAAAGAGATGCCGCCGGACCTTACGCAGCAACTGCCTTATATACGGCGTGCGCTTGAGGCGTTTCGCATTCCGATGGTGCAGTCGCAGGGCTTCGAGGCTGACGACGTGATCGGCACGCTGGCGTGTCAGGCGGAGAAGGCGGGGCATCCCGTGCTCGTCGTGTCGAGCGATAAAGACATGATGCAGCTGGTGACCGATCGAGTGAAGGTGCTGAATCCGATGAAGGACAACCTGATTCTTGATCGTGAAAAAGTGATCGAGGTGCTGGGCGTCCCCCCAGAGCGCGTCGTCGACGTAATGGCGCTCCGTGGCGACTCGATCGATAACATTCCAGGAGCGCCCGGCGTGGGCGATAAAGGATCGGTCGAGTTAATTCAACAGTTCGGCAGCCTTGAGGCGGCGCTCGATCGCGCGGCTGAGATCAAAGGGAAACGGCCTCGTGAGTCTCTGCAAAACAATCGCGATACGATCCTGCTGAGCAAAGAACTGGTGACGATTCACTGCACCGTGCCGATGGAGCTTGACCTTGAAGCGATGCGGACGCAGGAGCCAGACGTAAGCGCCTGCAGGGCGCTGTTTAGCGAGCTTGAGTTCACGACGATGCTGAAGGAGTTGGCACCTGAAGTCGAAGCTGTGCCGGCGGAATATCTGCTCCATCCGACAGCGGAGCAGATCGCTGAGTTCGCGGTTCAGGCTCGGGTCGGTGGGTTCGCGCTGGCAATTGCGGCTTCGCGGCTCGAGACTGTTTCGGAGCAAATGGCCGAACAGGAAGCGGAGGCCATCGAGGAAAAGGAGCCGGAACTGAAGTCGATGTCGCTGCTGGAGATGATGGAAGCTGCTCCGGTCTGCGAAAGCGCTGACGGTGTGTCTTCGCAAGCTGAAGCGGTTGAAGATGTGAAGATTGGCGCCGCCGCCGTTGTGGGTGCCGGGCTGCTGCTGAGCGTCTGTGACCCGTTAACGAAGGAGTTGCTCGAAGACGCATCCGTGCCAAAGTCGCTGCACGATTTAAAGGGAACGATGCGTGCATTGGAGCAGCAAGGGATTCACGTCGCGGGGGTTCGCGATGATGTGATGCTTTATTCCTATTTGGCGAACCCGACGCATACGACGCATGTGCTTGGCGATGTAGTGGCGCGCTTTGGGAACCGTACGCTGCAGGAAAAGGGGGACGCAGAGCTGGCTGAAGCGGCGCACGCGATACTCGCGCTTGCTCCGGTGTTGCGAAAAGACATTGGCGGGCTCGATGCAGAGAGTGTTTACGAAACTATCGATCTGCCGCTGGTTCCGCTGCTGCTCAAGATGGAGCGGGCGGGGGTGCGCATCGATTCCGCGGTGCTGAACGTCATGTCTGAGAAACTTGCTGCCGAGATGCAGCGGGTCGGCGAGTCTATTTACGAGAAGTCGGGGCACCGGTTCAATATCAATTCGCCGAAGCAGTTGGGTGATGTGCTCTTCAATAAGATGCGTCTGCCCAAGCCGATGAAGTATGGCAAGGGAAAAGTGGTCTCGACCGCCCAGGATGTGCTTGAGGAACTCGCGGCGCATAACGATGTTCCGCGGCTGGTACTCGAATACCGGCAGCTTGCGAAGCTGAAATCAAACTACGTTGACTCGTTGCCGCTGCTCGCCGACAGCGAGGGCCGCGTACACACGACGTTCAACCAGGTGGGCACATCGACGGGGCGGCTGTCGTCGACCAATCCTAATCTGCAGAATATTCCCATCCGCACCGAGTTGGGCCGCGAGATACGGGCCGCGTTCATCGCGGCGCCTGGTCATGTGTTGATGTCAGCAGACTATTCGCAGATTGAGTTACGCTTGCTGGCGCATTTTTCAAGCGACCCTTTGCTGGTTCACGCATTTGAACACGGCCAAGACATCCATACGCTCACTGCATCTGAAGTCTTCGGCGTTGCGCCGGAGGCGATGGATAAGGAGACGCGGAACCGCGCCAAGGCAGTGAACTTCGGGATCGTGTATGGCATCTCGCCGTTTGGTCTGGCGCAGCAACTGGGCATCGACCAGCATGAGGCGCGGCTGTATATCGATACTTATTTCGCGCGGTACACCGGAGTGCGGGATTACATTGGTCGCGCGTTGGAGGAGACGCGGTCTACGCAGAGTGTCCGGACGCTCTTTGGCCGGGTGCGGCCCATCCCAGACATTCAAAGCCGCAACGCCAATCTGCGCGGGTTTGCAGAACGAACCGCG
>DASWUZ010000279.1:0-3130 GCA_036401395.1 Acidisarcina sp. | reverse complement strand
GCTCCCTCGATAATTTATGCGCAGGGTTGGGCAGATGGCCAGCCAACCCTCAGAAGAGGACGGCATGAAGAAGAGGACGAAAAAGGCCCCGGCAGAAGACGCCTCAAAACTCGATCGGCTCGCGCTAGCGATCACGGAACGCGTAGGGACGATGATGTTTTTTGTCCTGGTTTTTGTCTGGACGGCCAGCTGGCTGCTCTGGAATATGTTCGGGCCAAAGAACCTTCGCTTCGACCCCTTCCCCGGATTTGTTTTCTGGCTGTTTATATCCAACATGATTCAGCTATTCCTCATGCCGCTGATCATGATCGGGCAGAACCTGCAGAGCCGCACAGCGGACGAGCGGGCCGAGAATGACTACCAGGTCAACTGCAAGGCTGAAGCCGAGATTCAGGAAGTGAAAGCCAAGCTCGACTTCATACTAAAGCATTTCAAGATTGAGCCTCCACCGGTGGCGATTGAGGAACCTCCAAAGATCGAAAAGCCATCTGACAAAGCGACGGCCAGCAGCTGACGTAAGAACTAGCCGCCCAACCGGCTGAGAGCTGCGGCGGTGATGAGGCGGCGGTCGATGTGGCGTTCCAGGGCCTGTAGCGCAAAGCGCCGCAGATCGACAGCACGGTTGCGGGGCCACCCTTCGGTGGCGAATGCACTGACGGGGGAGCGGAAGATGCGCATCGCGAGGCCCTGAGACTCGGGACTAAGCGCGAACGACCCTCCCCGGCGATGTTCTCCGCATGTCAGCCCATCATCGGTTTGATGGAAATAAGCTGGAGTACCGGTGGGGGCGAACGGCAGGCCGCAGAGTACGCAACGAGTAAGATCCGGCAGCCAGCCCAAGAGCCGCGGCATCCACAGCGCGAAGTAGGTCATCGGCATCCACACCTGCCCGACGCGCGCATGTTCAAGCACGGCGAGCAACAGGCGAAAAATTGCGTCCTGCGGGTCTTGTTCCGGGAGAGTTTCTTCGATGACTTCGGCAAAAAAAGCGAGCACGGCGGCGCGGGGATAATCGATGGGATCAGACAACGGCGAGCCAAAAATTTCAAAGGAATCGAGCCGCACCAGCTCCTGCTTGGGCCGCTCGACATAGCTGGCGCGCACGTGGGTCATCGGCTCGAGCGCTCCGCCAAAACGCCGCCGTGATTTTGCTGCCGCCTTGGCGACGCCTTTGATTACGCCTTGTTCACGGGTGAAGAGCGAGACGATGAGGTCGGCCTCGTGAATGGGCCAGGTACGCAGGACGATGGCTTCCGCCTGATGGGCGATCACGAGACTGCTCCAGAAATGAAAAGCGCAGCCCTCGGGCTGCGCGCGATTGGCCGGTCATCTTGAAGTGCGATCAGCGCAGGGATGTTGATCAGCGATGACCTTGATGGCTAACGGCCAAAAAATTCTGCGTTTTTCTCTGTATAGCTCGTCCACTTCTCAGGCAGATCGTCGGCTGCGAAGATGGCCGAGACCGGGCACACGGGAACGCAAGCGCCGCAGTCGATGCACTCCACCGGATCGATGTAGAGGTGCTCAACTTCGGCGAACTTCGGCTCGTCCTTTCTGGGGTGAATGCAGTCCACCGGACATGCGTCGACGCAGGCTGCATCCTTGGTGTTAATGCAGGGTTCCGCAATTACGTAAGCCATGAATCTAATCTCCAGTTGGTGCTTGATTCTGTGATCCGCAGTGACAATTGTAGCAGCCTGTCTCTGCGCGGCGCCCTCCGTGATTGATCGCGATTCTTCAAAGCAGGCCGCTTATAACGCCAGACAAAAATCTAGCTGCCGACTCTCTCAGCACGTCGGGCGGCGAACTGTGCCGGGGTCAGAATCGGCTCCAGATCACGGCCGGCGAACATGTCTTCAAAGAGCGATTTGAGGACGGGATGCAGCAGCGCGTTGGTTGCCAGCAGTTCCCTGCTGTTCAGTTCAAAGGATGAACCATCGAAGCGGGTGATCAAACCGCCCGCTTCCTCGACTAGAAGCGCGCCGGCGGAGGTGTCCCAGGGGTTGAGATTGAACTCCCAGTATCCATCAAACCGGCCGCAGGCAACGTAGGCGAGATCGAGCGCGGCAGACCCGGCGCGACGCACCCCGTGGGACCGCAGCGTGATCTGCTGGTAGAAGTGGATGTTCGGATTTTCATGGCGCTTGCGGCTGGGGAAGCCGGTCGCGAGCAGCCCCTCGCCAAGGTCGTCGGTGGTCGAGACGCGAATGCGCCGACCGTTCAGGTATGCGCCGCTTCCCTTCTCGGCAACAAACAATTCCTCGCGTGTGGGGTCGTAGATCACTCCCGCGATTATGGTTCCGTCCTGGTCGGCGGCGAGGCTGGGGGGGCGATGTTCGAGGCCCATCGAAACGCAGAACACCGGGTAGCGATGGGCAAAGTTTGTGGTGCCGTCGAGCGGGTCGATGTACCAGCGATATTCGTTGTCGATGCGGTCGCGGGTCCCCTCTTCGCCATAAATGCCGTGGCCGGGGAAGTGTTTATGGAGGCGCTCAACGATGAGGCGTTCGCTGGCGCGGTCGGCCTCGGTGACGAGGTCCACTTCGCCCTTGTATTCGGTGGCGACGGCGCTGTTGTAGAAGTCGCGGACCAGTGCGCCCGCTTCGACCGCGATCTGAGCTGCGAGGGCGGCGAAAGAAAACTCGACGCCGGGGGGAAGCACTACGGGTACTGTTACCGCAGGCAAGTCAGGCGAGGGTACGGAGGCAGCCATCAGGCGTGTCCGGGCACGTCCGGCGCGCTTCGGTTGCCGGAGCGGTTGCGCACCGTCTCCCGCTTCGAAGTCTCGCTGATAGTGCGAATCTGCTGCTTGTAGATAAAGAGGTTCGGCTTGCCTTCGCGAGTCAGGCGAATCATGCGGTCGTCAAAATACTCGATCCAGCCCTGCACCATCTCGCCATCGCGCAGCTTCACCGTCACGGGCACCTGCTTCTCGCTGAGAAAGCGCAGGTAAAGCGCCTCCTGGCCGGTTTCGCCCGGCGGTGGGCTCTTTTGGCGGCGGCGAGACGCGCTGTAGATCGGCATGCATCGATTGTAGCGAAAGGGAAAAGGGTCGCGTTAACTCTGCTGGAAAAGTCGAAGCAGTCTGCGAGGGACGCCACTTACTCGGCGGGCGTCGAGTAGTATCCCG
>DASWUZ010000278.1:0-4449 GCA_036401395.1 Acidisarcina sp. | reverse complement strand
TGCGATGAGTGGGGCACCCTGGATTTCGAGTAACCTCATCGGTTAGTTGGGTCGCTTTTGATGGGGTGCAGGGCGGCGGCGGGGTCTGGAGTGGATGCGGCAGGGGTGCAAGCGTCGGCGGTGGGGGATTTTTTTCGGCGTTTTTTTTCGCGGCCCAGCAGGTCGTCGATGCGGGATTTTACTTTTGTCGATTTGTCGATGTGGAAGGTCAGGTCGGGCACGTGGCGGGTGCCGAGGCGCTCCAGGAGCCCGTGGCGGATGTAGCCGCGGGCGTCGATGAGGCCGGCTACGGTGTCCTCCTCTTCCTGGGCGCCGCCGTCGACCGCGATGTAGACGAGGGCTGACTTGCCGCCGGGGTTGAGGATGACCTGGGTGACGTAGGCGAAGGAGATGCGGGGGTCAGATAGTTCGCCCTCGATCATGGAGGTGATCTCGTCTTTGAGGGTTCCTGCTACTCGTTCGCGGTGATACTGTTTGGCTCTGTCTACTGGCATTTGCTCTGTTCCTTGCTGCGTCGAATGACATGGTTTTGACGAGTGGCGAACGATTGAGGATATCAGAGCGTCTCGCGGGCCGTGCGGCCACTTATCTCCGTTCCTGGGACGCTGATGCGGCTGGCGGGCATGGGGCCGGCAATCAAAGGCGCCCGGAAAACGGGAGCTTGTGGCGCGCGGGTGTGCGACTATACATGTACTTTCCGAGGAGTGATTCCTGGTGCGTCTTGTCTTGTTTTCTGCTGCTTTGGTTTGTTGTGCTTGTTGTGGCGATGCGCAGGTGAAGCCGGCGCCCGCCGGCACTCCTGTTACAAATGCTGGACCTTCGTCTGGGGGTACGGCGACCGCCGCCAAACCGCTCAACTATGACGGTGAGGCGGTGGTGGTGGAGCAGTCTGAGAGGGTGCTGCGTTATAACCCCGACGGGACGGGGGAGCAGAACGTTCATGTCCGTGCAAGGATTCAGAATGAGAGCGGTGCACACGCTCTGAGCGTGCTTTCCTTTCCGTATGCGGCCGCGAACGGTTCGGCGCAGTTGCAAAGTTTGTCGGTACGTCACACTGACGGCACGTCAACGGAGACGCCTGCCACGGATGCGATGGACATGCCGGCGCCGGTGACCCAGCAGGCGCCGCTCTACTCCGACCTGAAAGTGCTACAGGTGCCGGTGCGCGGTTTGCGTACGGGTGACGTGCTCGAATACCGGCTGCACATTCAGATGAAGAATGCGGAATCGCCGGACCTGTTCTGGGGGACCCATTCGTTCACCAAGGACAATGTGGTGCTGGCGGAGAGTCTAACGCTGGACCTGCCGCAAGGGAAATATGTGCAGGTATGGAGCCCGACGGTGAAGTCGACGTTAACCGAGAGCGGCGGCCGACGCGTGTATGTGTGGACGCACAGCCAGCTAAAGCCCACGTCGTCAAAGAAGGCCGATGATGATGAGGTGCCGGAAACGCCGCCGGACAATAAGCCCGATATTGCCTGGACGACGTTCCACAACTGGCAGGAGGTGGGCGAATGGTACCGGGCGCTCGCCTCGCCGCGCGCGGTCGCGACGGACGCCCTGCGCGCACAGGCGGATGAGATTACGCGGGACGCCAAGACACCAGAGGCGCAGGTGCGGGCGATTTATACGTTTGTATCCACGCGCATACGGTATGTGGGAGTCGATTTCGGTATTGGACGCTTTCAGCCTCACCTTGCGGCGGAGGTGCTGGCGAACCAGTACGGCGACTGCAAAGACAAGGACACTCTGCTCGAAGCATTGCTTCACGCGAAGGGGTTCACGACTGCGCCGGCCTTGATTGGCGCGAACATCGACATGGTGCCTGAGCTCCCTTCAATGGCCCTTTTCAACCACGTGATTACTACCGTGACTCTGCCTGCCGGCGGTGGGGCAGTCTCTCGTATCTGGCTGGATGCCACGCCGGAGGTGGGACCGTTTGAGTTTCTGCTGGGCCCGCTGCGTGACAAGCAAGCGTTGGTGATTCCGGCTACCGGGATTGCTGCGCTGGAGAAAACCCCGGCACGTCCGCCTTACCCCTTTGAAGATCACTTTGAGGCGGTGGCGACGCTCAAGGCCAACGGCGACCTGACGGGGCACGTGGAAATAAGCTACCGCTCCGACAATGAGTTTGTTATGCGAACGATCGCCCGGAGCATCGCACCGGCGCAGTGGGACAAGGGCTCACAGTATTTTGCCAACGCGATGGGGTTCAGCGGTACGACGAGCAACACTACGTTTGCGCGGGCCGAGGACCTCAGCGTGCCGATGCACCTGAGTTACGACTATGCTAAGAAGCCGTTTGGAGACTGGGACAGCTTCCGGATCATTCCGCTGTTTCCTGTGTTGATTTTGCCGCCGGCCCCGGAGAAGAAGCCCGCGGTCGAGATCGACCTGGGCCCGGTGCGAACGGAGTCCGCCATCAGCCGCATCAAGCTGCCGGATGGCTTCGGCTCCGATCTGCCCAATGCGGTGCATGTAGCGGCCCCGTTTGCGCGGCTTGATAAGACTTATTCGTTGAAGGACGGAGTGCTGGTTGCAGAGAAGACTCTGGTCGTCCTTCAGTCAAAATTGCCGGCCGATCAGTGGGAGAAGTACAAGGCTTTCACCAAGGACATTTCTCTCACCGATGGCGAGTCTTGGATCCAGTTAACTTCCAGTGCGAAGGCGGGGGACGCCAAAACGCCGCATCCGCCGCAGCCGGGGGAGAACAATCCGGTAGCGCAACAGTTGATCACCGATTCGGGGGACTTTCAGCGCAGCCGCGACTGGAATGGCGCGCTGGCGAAGCTCGATGCGGCCAAAGCGATCGCGCCCGAGCAGCCCTACCTGTGGGCGAACTATGGCTATGTCGCGATGATGCAGAACAAGGCTGACGAGGGTAAGAAGTTTTACCGGCATGAGCTTGAACATCATCCGGACGAGAGTTTTGTGGCCAGTCAATATGCGTGGTTTCTTATTTCGCAGAAGCAGGATGATGAAGCGCGGACGGTGCTGAGTGCTTACTTCAAGACTGATCCCTCGGTAGAAAACATCGCGCTGCAACTGGCAAACCTGCAGTCGCTGACCAGCTTGCCGGATGCGATTGCCACGCTTCGTACGGCGAGTGCAGCGGTGCCGAACTCGCATGTCATCCGGGGGCGTCTTGGTGAGTTGCTGCACCGCAATCATCAAGACACAGAAGCTGCTGCCATAGCAAAGGAGGAGCTGGCCGAGGCCACGACTCCGGTGGATTTGAATGCGGGCGCTTATGTGCTGGCAGAGACGAAGACTGATCTTCCCCTTGCGGAAGATAAAGCGCGGCAGGCGCTCGAGAAGCTTGGGACAGTTGGGACGGAGATCGAAGAGTCGAATTCGCAGTCGGTGCAGCAGGGCATGTTGCAGGTGGCGACGTGGGACACGCTGGGATTCATTCTGTTCCAGGAGAACCATCTGGACGAGGCGCGAGACTACCTTGAGGCGGCATGGATGAACAATCCCGACATGACCGTGGGGCTTCACCTGGGCCAGGTGCAGGAGGCGATGGGGGACGCGCACGGCGCGCTGCGGACGTATATTCTGGCCAGCGCTGTGCGTGCGAGCAATCCGCCGGACCAGAAAGTGCTTAATGAAAACATCGCTCGGCTAAAGCTGGCTTGGCCTGAGTGGTCGATGGATGCGCCGTCAAAGTACAGTCCGGAAGTGTCTCGGCATGGTGGCGCACTTGTTCCGGCTGGTGGGAGCGCGACCCAAATATTGCAAGAGGAACGGACGTTCCGGCTGCGGGTGAAGTCTCCAGGCGAGTCGTACAGGTCGGCGGTATTTCGATTGCAACTTGCTGCTGATTCGACCCAGGCGGTGGTGAGGGTGAGCGGCGATGCTTCGCTTGAGGAGGAGGCGGAGTCGATCAAGAAGCTGCGGCTTAGTCACCTGGTTCCGACGCATTCCACGGCGCACATTTTGCGAGAGGGAGTGGTGAGTTGTTCTCCTGGAAGGACTGAGTGTGAGTTTGTGCTGGCCCCGATGGGGGCCTTCCTTAATGCACCGGGGAATTAGATGAGTCGAGTGTGATGTGCCTGGACGAATTGCTCGGCGCACATGGTTAATCCTTTCGCTTCCCCTGTTGGGTGTCGTAGCTCGCTACAGTGCTGCTGGTAAAGGACGCGCGGAGTTGACGTTTGTGGGGCTGGTGGCTAGTGCTTGTCCTGGCCGCCGACGGATGTAGAACCACGACACGCTGAGCGATCAGCGGCTATCGGGCTCCACGGGACCCGCAGAGCGGCGCAGACACGCATACCACGGGCGAGTACTGTGCAGCGTTTAACAAACATATTTTTGATTGCGGTGAACCTTCTGTTTAGTTGACCCGAATAGAGGGTGGAGACGCGTGTTGGCCGATGACTCGGAGGTCTGGAAGAAGATGACCGATGGAGATGTGGGTGCGTTCGACGCTTTTTATCGTGAGAATGC
>DASWUZ010000277.1:0-16627 GCA_036401395.1 Acidisarcina sp. | reverse complement strand
TTGTTCGTGGGTGGCGGTGAGGGTGTAGACGCCTGGCGGCAGGCCGTGAATTTCGAAGTGGCCGTTTTCGTTTGAGACGGAATAGAAAGGGCTGGGCGCGATGTTGATGAAGGCCTGCATCCAGGGGTGATTGGCGCAGGCTACGGGGAGCATGGTGGCGGAGTGTTTGAATGCCTGCTCGAGGGTGCCAGCCATGGGGGGCTGGGCGATGTTGACCTCCGCGTTGCCGTTGTCGGGGGTGGTGTGGACGTTGTGCATCGTGGGGTCGCTGTTGGTGTAGCGCACCGGCTGGCCGACCATGACTCCGATGACGTGTGGCGTGAAGCGGCAGCCTTTCTGGTCAAGGTTCACCGAGGTCGTCGGGGCGGCGTAGGCTTTGTTGCCTAGGCCGTCGGTGATGGAGAGGAAGACGTTCTGCAATTTGCCGTTGCGGACTAGATATTGTTCGGTGAGGTTGGTGCCGCCGGTGAGGGCGCAGGCAGGGTCCTGTCCCATGTCAATCTCTACGCGCGGCGGAGCCTTTTTCGCGTAGTGGATTGTGCCGGTGATGGTACCCGCCGTGTTCCAGTCGATGGTCGCGTTTGGCTTTGTGACGGCGGTTGTTGTGGCGGGAGCTGGTTCGGGCTTTCTGCATCCCGTTGTGACGAGGAGTGCGGTGCAGATCAACAGGAGAGGTCTGGTGCTCTTCATCGGTTGTTCTCGGGCCTCGCAGTTACGTTCGGTTTGATTATGTGGTGGCGCGCGCGATTGGTAGTGGCATTATGCTGACTTATCTCTTATTCTAGTTATGCCCGGAGCGGATGGCGTCCGCCCCGGGGTTGTGAAGCACTACAGCAGCAGTTTAAGAAGCACTGCGACGAGGGCTACGATAGTCAGCACAAGGAATACGTCCATGTGAATGGCGATGTGTAGCCCAGACCCCTTTTCAGGTCCCGTAGGCTACCTCCATAGTGAAATCCGAAAGGCCGACCTTTGAGGGGTTGGCCTTTTCGGTGTGGTGTGCCCCGGTGACAGCCGGGTTCGCCGCAGAGCGTGCCATCTATGAAGGTTCCGCGATTATAGGGCTCTGGCGGGTGCTGCTGGCGCATTGTGGGCTGTTTTAAACTTTTCGGGGTCGCGATCTCCTGCCTCTTTCTATCTAGACGGGAGCAGCAACCGCGGCGTTGCGCCGAGACTGTGCCGGCCAACCCCAGCCGCGTACAATCGTCCAACTAGTTCATGCCCAGACCTCCAGAGCCAAAAGCGCCATTGAAGACCCGAGATGGGGAGGCTCCGTCCGCACGAAACGGCACCGATCCGGGCGAAGATTTGAACGCAGGCAGGGACTTTGAGGACGAGCCTGACACTGGCGACGAGGAAGCTGCGACTGACGATCGAGACGTCTCAAGTAAAGATGAGCAGGCTATGTTCGCCGGCCAGCATCCTGAGCAAAATGCAGACGAGCCAAGCCTGGATGAGGCTGACCCCGACGATCTAGATAGATCTGAAACTGCGGACTTGGCGCAACCTCTGGGAGGAAATGGGGTTGGTAAGGGTATGGCTAGCTTAGCGCTTGGTCAAATGACGGATCGCCGGTCGTGGGAGCACACCTCTCCTGGAGAGAAGTCGTGGCAGGGGGCGCGGCCCGCCCTGGCTTCGGGCCGTTCACGCAGCACCGTAATCGACGGCGTCGAAGTATCGGATTCCGAGATCATGCTCCGGGTCAGGGAGGGTGATGACAGCGGTTATACCTACCTGATCGAGAAGTATCGCAAACCGATCCTCCACTACATGTTCCGCATGGTGAGGAACCAGGCAATTGCTGAAGAACTGGCCCAGGAGGTATTCCTGCGGGTGTACCGGTCTAGGGCTTCGTATCGAGCCGAGGCACAGTTTTCGACCTGGCTCTACCGCATTGCGACCAACCTCGGCGTGAACCATGCGCGCGATCACAAGCATGAGAAGGCCGCGCAGAATGTATATCTCGATCAGGCCGATCCAGAGACGGGTTTGCAGCCGGACCTGGCTGATCCCAGGGCGACCGTCGAGTTGGAGCTGGTCAAGGACGAGCGCATGCGGGCGATTCGCGAGCACGTGCTGGCCTTGCCGGAGCGGCAGCGAAATGCCGTGTTAATGCATAAGTATCAGGGGATGGATTACAAGGAGATCGGCAAGGTACTCAAGCTCAGCGAGTCGGCTACTAAATCGCTACTGTTTCGCGCGTATCAAACGCTGCGCGAGCGATTGAAGGACTTTGCCGGACAGCCATGAGTTTGTCGAAGACATTCAGTATTGACGAGATTGGAGAAGCCCATGAGTAAGATGATTGAGAACGACATCAGGGGAGCCGGCGAGATGGGTATCGGCGGAGTGAAGAGCTGCGAAAAGAGTGAAGAATATCTGGCGGAGCTACTGCTGACGCCGGAGGGTGCTTCGAGTAACTTAGGAGGCGGAACTTCCGACGCTTCACTGAGCGCGGCGCGGGCTCATGTGGAGAGCTGCCCGATCTGCGTGAAGGAGCTGGCTGAGTTGCATTCGACGATGGCTTTGCTGGATGAGTGGAGTGCTCCCGATCCTACACCTTACTTTGCTACCAAGTTGCTGGCGCGTCTGCGTTCCGAGCAGGCGGCGGCTCCTGCTGGATGGTTTGAGCGCGTCAAGGCGAGGATGCTGTTTGGTTCGAATATGCAGTTGCGCCCGATAGCCGCGGGGGTGCTGGCGATCATGCTGGTGGCGGGTGGGGGTACTTTCTCGGTCCTCAGCATGCATCAGAAGGCGATCCCTGCTGAGTCTGCGACGGTCCACGACCTACAGAACCTTGACGGCAATGCGCAGGTCTTCCAGCAGCTTGATTCGCTCGACCAGCACGACCAGAATGATAACGACGCGGACGACCCGAGCACGCTTTAAGGTAGAGTGTCGCCGGCCGACGCCCTTGCTGGTTCACTGGTTTGTTGAGGCGGACGAGAAAGGGCACACCCTGACTTGGTGTTGGCTGCCTTCGTTAGATTTCGGTACCTAGGAGATGAAGTCATGCAGTCCCCGGAATATGAGACCGTTGCAGCGACGCCCGTCCGCGGCCATACTTGCCTCGCGCGCCCGCGTATGCTGCTGCTCATTCTCGTCGGCGCTGCTGTTTTTGCCTCCACAGTATTAGCCCAGCCGCGGGACGACCACCGCAGCGATGGACCCCGCCAGTCTCAACAGCCCACACGGGAGAGTCGCCAGCCCCAAGCGCGTTCCGCGCCTCAGCACGCCCCCCGTCCGCAGTCCCGGCCGAATATGCCCACTTACGGCCCTCAGAATCTCCGCCGCGATGAAGCACGGTCGCCGTACGGGGCGCCTGTGTACGGTTCTCCGAATTACGTCCCGCCGGGCTACCGGCCACCCGCTTCGGGCTCCCCCAACTACCCACAGCCCAGTTATCGCTCACCGAATTACGCTTCGCCGCAAAATGTTCCGGGATACCCCAGCCCGAATTACGGCCAGCCCAACATTCAGCAGAATGGCAGCAATCGGCCCGGGGCGCAGCATTTAGGCGACTGGCTTGATCGGCATCAAGGGCTTTCAACGCAGGAGAAGGAGCGAGCACTACAGAGTGAGCCGGGATTCAACCGTCTAGCTCCTGACCAGCAGCAGCGGCTCGTGCAACGACTGCGCGATCTTGACAATATGCGTCCCGGCGAACGCGAGAGGACCCTCGCGCGGGTGGAAAACATGGAGCGCCTCTCACCTCAGCAGAGAGACCAGGTGCGGGACGCAGCGAGCCAGCTTCGTTATATGCCGACCGACCGGCAAAGGGCCGTGCGGCGGGCTTTTCAGGATCTGCGGAATGTTCCCCCGGGCCTTCGCAATTCTGAGCTGAATAGTCCCAGGTTTGCCGGCCAGTTCAGTCCTCAGGAGAGGTCCGTGCTTGGCAACCTGCTCTCGGTTGAGCCCTATCAGCCGGCACCTCCGCCCCAGTACCCCTAGTCATCTATGACGGAACTCGCCTCAACTACGGAAGAAATTCCGGGCGAGGAAGAGCACGTTTGCGGGACGTTCGGCAAGCCTGCGCATGAAGTAGGGATACCACTCCGGCCCAAACGGAATATAAACGCGCATGCCGAAACCATCGGCGACCAAAGAGCTCTGCAGGTCGCGGCGCACACCGTAGAGCATCTGAAACTCGAAGGTCTTCGGATCGATTCCCCGTCTTGCCACGAAGCTGCGGGTCGCGTCGATCATCGCTTCATCGTGGGTCGCGATTCCGTGATAAATGCCGCTGGACAGCAAGATTTCCATCAGTTTGATGAAGTTGGCGTCTACGTCGGCCTTGGCTGGGAAGGCGAGGTTTGGAGGTTCCTGGTAGGCCCCTTTACACAGGCGAATTCGTATGCGATCCCTGAGGAGCGCCTCAATATCTGCCTGGCTACGGTAGAGATATGCCTGGATGACTACCCCGACGTGCCCCGCGGCGCCTCCGGCCGGCGCCATTGCGGCGTGCAGGCGGCGCACGATGTCGAGGGTGACGCTGGTGTAGTCGGTGCCTTCCATATCGATGCGCACGAAGTTGTCCGTCGCGACGGCGTGCTCCACCAGCTCACTGGCGATCTCAAAGGCAAGGGCAGGATCAACCTCGAGTCCCATCTGCGAGAGCTTCACGCTAACATTGGCGTTGAGTCCGCGCTGCTTGATGGCGTCGAGCAGCTGATGATAGATATCGGCTGATTTTCGCGCTTCGGCGGGCGTGGCAACGCTCTCGCCGAGACTATCCAGGGTAGCAGAGATGCCATGTACGTTCAGAATCTCAGCTACGCGAAGTACGTCGTCAATCTCCATGCCTGCAACGAACCGCGAGGAGAGCTTGCCGCCTAAGGCTGAGCGCTCGGAGAAGCGGCGCAAGGCGGCGTTTTTAGAAAGGCTGATGAAGGCGGAGCGCAGTATGGCCATAGCTCAGAGCGTATGCCGACCGGATTATCTCCCGCTGGGAAGAATGCTGGGGCATGGGTGATTCTCGCACAGCCTGAGACTGAGCAGAACAGCACATCACCCGGAGCCCTCTACTGAGAGAATTAGCAGGACCTTGTAACTCCCTTCAGAAATATTGCATCTTACGTTACTAGCAGAGTTTCGGTGTTTTTTTGGGTTGTCTGGTTCCGTGTGGGTACAGAAAGCCAACCGGGAATCTCTATCTGATGGAGTGTTTATGGTCGATGTTTGCGCCAATCCTAAGTGTTCCAAGCCGTTGCAGTATCTGCGGGAGGGCCGGATTTTCGTCTTTGATGTGCCGGAGAAAGCAGCACTTAAGCGGATTGACGGTGCTCGTGGACGCAGAATGGAACACTACTGGCTTTGTGGTGAGTGTGCCCAGACGTTCATGCTGAAGCATTCTATGGAGGAGGGCGTGGAGTTACTCTCCAGACCTCCGGTCAGGTCGCGGCCTGTCGGCCCGCTTAGTAGCCTGGTGGCAGAGCGTCTGGCTTCGTGAGCTAAATAACTGATAGAAGAAAGGCCCCCCACTCCCAGTGGGGTTTTTCTTTGTACGTGGAACAATACAATATAGATGGAGAATATGATTACGAGTCGCTCACATTTTATGCATCTATTATGCTACGATACTCATCAGATTATTTGGAGCGTGAAGCTCCCTAATATTTGATCTTTATGGAGAAAGCTATGTCGATCAATCGTTGGGATCCTTTTCGCGAAGTGGCATCTTTGCAGAACCGCATGAATTCTTTGTTCCAGGACTTTTCGCGCAATCAGGGCGGCGAGAGTGACTTGGTCTCGACCGCAAGCTTTGTGCCTCCGGTCGATGTCTACGAGGATGAGCATAAGGTGGTGTTGAAGCTTGAAGTCCCCGGCATTCAGGAGCAGGACCTCGACATCCGAATGGAAAACAACACCCTGACTGTGCGTGGCGAGCGCAAGTTCGAGAAGGAAGAGAAGGAAGAGAACTTTCACCGGATCGAGCGCCGGTATGGCAGCTTTTATCGCGCTTTCAGCCTGCCTGGAACGGTGGATGGCGAGAACGTGCAGGCGCGTTACGATGCCGGCGTACTACGGATCGAGTTGCCGCGCCGTGCCGAGGCCAAGCCTAAGCAGATCAAGGTTGGCGTGAACGTTGGCGCCAACGGAAGCGGAAACCAGATCGGCCAGAGTAACCAGCAGAAGCAGGTAGAGGGCACCCGGGACGGCGGGAAACAGGACGTCAAAGCTGCTTGAAGAAAGTTTCCTAAGCGTTTCCGAACACTGAGTCTTCGAGTTGGATGACGTTAGAGGTTCGTAATTGTTGAGGGGTACCTGGCGGGAGGCGTCTTCGGGCGTACTCCCGTCTTTATTTGAGTGGAAAATTCATAAAATTTTAGCTCAGAGTGGATCGAATTATGGCAATTCGTTGGGACAAGTTTACGGTCAAGTCACAGGAAGCTATGCAGGCGGCCGGGACTCTGGCGAGCGAGAATGGCAATGCAGAGGTGCAGCCGTTGCATCTGCTCGCGGCGCTGCTCGAGGACATGGAAGGCGTCATAACGCCGGTACTACAGAAGGTCGGCGCGGCTCCCGAGCAGCTTCTTTCAAGGGTGAACGGCGCGATTAGCGCGCTGCCAAAGGTGTCGGGAGCTTCGGAGCAGCCGGGTCTCTCGAGCGCCCTGCAAAAGGTCGTAGATCAGGCCTTCAAGGAAGCGCAGAACTTCAAGGATGAGTATGTTTCGACGGAGCACCTGTTGCTGGCGCTCACGAAGCAGAAGAACGACCCGGCGCAGCTTGCGCTGACGGCAGCCGGGGCGTCGCACGAAGCGATACTACAGGCGTTGACGGCGGTGAGGGGATCGCAACGGGTGACCGACCAGAATCCTGAGGCGAAATATCAAGCGCTCGAGCGGTATGCGAAAGATCTGACAGAACTGGCGCGGCGCGGGAAGCTTGATCCGGTGATTGGCCGCGACGAGGAGATACGGCGCGTGATTCAGGTGCTGGCGCGGCGGACGAAGAACAATCCGGCTCTCATTGGCGAGCCGGGCGTAGGCAAGACGGCCATCGTAGAAGGGCTGGCGCGGCGGATTGTTTCTGGGGACGTGCCGGAGATACTTCGGGACAAGCGAGTGATCTCGCTCGACCTGGGGTCGATGCTGGCTGGTGCGAAGTATCGCGGGGAGTTTGAAGATCGCCTAAAGGCTGTGCTCAAGGACGTTGAGGAATCGAACGGGCAGGTGATCCTGTTTATCGATGAACTGCATACGCTGGTCGGAGCGGGCGCGGCCGAGGGCGCGATTGACGCTTCGAATATGTTGAAGCCGGCGCTCGCGCGGGGCGAATTGCGGGCGATTGGCGCAACTACGCTGAACGAATATCGCAAGTACATCGAAAAGGATGCAGCGCTCGAACGGCGTTTTCAGATCGTGTTTGTCGGTGAGCCTAATGTCGAGGACACGGTCGCGATTTTGCGCGGGCTCAAAGACAGGTACGAAGCGCACCATAACGTGCGTATCAAGGACTCCGCGATCGTGGCGGCGGCGACTTTGTCGCATCGTTATATTTCGGACCGGTTTTTACCGGATAAGGCGATCGACCTGGTGGATGAGGCGGCGGCTTCGCTAGCGATTCAAATCGGGTCGGTGCCGACGGAGATCGATCAGCTGGAGCGAGAGTCTACTTCGCTGGAGATTGAGCGGGCAGCATTGAAGCGTGAGACCGACCCCAATTCGCGGGAGCGCCGTGAGGCCGTCGAACGCGAACTAGCTGGCTTGCACGAAAAACTCATCGCGCTACGTGCTAACTGGCAGCGGGAGCGTTCGGCTATTGCCCATTTGAGCGAATTGAAAAAGAGGGTTGAGGCGCTTCGATTTGAGGCAGAGGAGCAGACGCGCCTCGGCAAGCTGGAGCGTGCGGCCCAGATTCAATATGGAGAGCTGCCGAAGCTGGAGGCTGAGATCAAGGTCTTGAACGCGCAGCAGGATGGTGCATCTGCGGGCGTTCGCATGTTGAAAGAAGAAGTGGACGAAGAAGACATCGCGTCGATTGTAAGCAAGTGGACCGGGATTCCTATCACGAAGATGCTTGAGGGCGAGGTCAACAAGCTGATCGCAATGGAGAAGCGTCTGCGGGAGCGGGTGATCGGGCAAGATGAGGCGCTGACCACGGTGGCGAACGCGATCCGGCGCTCGCGCGCGGGTTTGAGCGATCCTAAGCGGCCGATCGGGTCGTTCATTTTCCTTGGGTCGACGGGTGTTGGAAAGACGGAAACGGCGCGTGCGCTGGCCGAATACCTATTCGACGATGAGCAGTCAATGGTGCGCATCGATATGTCGGAATACATGGAGAAGCATGCGGTGGCGCGCTTGATTGGCGCGCCTCCCGGGTATGTTGGCTATGACGAGGGTGGACAGCTGACAGAGGCGGTTCGGCGTCGGCCCTACTCGGTGGTGCTGTTCGATGAGATTGAAAAGGCGCATCCGGATGTGTTTCACGTGCTGCTGCAGGTGCTCGACGATGGGCGGTTGACGGACGCGAAGGGCCGCACCGTGGACTTCAAGAACACAGTGCTGATCATGACGTCCAATCTAGGCTCGCAAATGCTGCAAGGTGAGGCTCTGGACACGGAAGCGGGCATCAAGGCCGCGCAGGAGCAGGTGATGGAGGTGCTTCGGCAGCACTTCAGGCCGGAATTTTTGAATCGGGTTGACGACATTGTGATCTTCAAGCCTCTTGGCGAGGAGCAGCTCGCCCACATCGTCGACTTGCGCCTAGAAGACTTGAAGAAGCTGCTGGCGGATCGCAAGATCACCCTGGAGTTGACTGCGGGAGCTCGCAAGCAGCTGATGCTGACTGGGTATGATCGCGCTTATGGTGCGCGTCCGCTGAAGCGCGCGATCCAGCGGCTGATTGCCGATCCGCTCGCGATCAAAATCCTCGACGGCGATGTGTTGCATGGGGACCAGGTGCTTATAGACGCCGATCCGCTTCAGGGCCGCCTCAGGTTTGAGGCGGCCTCCCGGGCGAAGGTGCGGGCATGGGAAGCGCCAGTTGCTTCTTGAGAGGGCTTAAAACTAAGTTTTCTGCCAGCATCCCCCGTTGTGAGCTACCCTTGATACGCAGGTAAATCCCTGCGTGGCGGGATTCCAGCCGCCGGAGGTATTCCATTGAGGCATCTACTCGCACTGATCGTACTTCCGATCTCAGCTTGCGTTGTCCCGGCCCAGACGCAAACGTCCCAAGCTTCGAGCAAAACTACGTGCACCGTCCAAGCACCGCTCACTCCGACGGAAGCGGACCGTTCTTTCGACCGCGTGGACTACGCGAAGTCTGAGGAGCTCTTCACGGCTTCGCTAAGCACCCCGGCGGACGAAGCAGCCTATGCGGGCCTGATTCGGAGCGAGCTAGAGCAAGGAAAGCTTGACGCCGCGCTCACAAACGCTAACAAAGCGGTGGCTGCCATGCCTTCCTCAGCAGGCTCCCACACCCTGCTTGGGGAAGCGCTGGAACGGGCGGGCGAGATTGCCGAGGCCTCCGCCGAATACAGGCGTGCTGTTTCCATGGACCGTTGTGCCGCGCGCGCGCATTTTGGCGCCGGCAGGCTTTTCAAAATGGCATCTATGCACGCCAGCGCGGAGCGCGAATTCAATGTTGCGCACCTACTGGCTCCCAGCGATGAAGAGATCACGACCGCATGGCTCGAGGGGATGCCTGCTTCTAGGCGCGCTATTACTATCCGACAGTATCTCGCGCAGCCCGGCACCGAGAGTGCGGATACGGCAAGTGCCAGGCGCAGGCATGCTTTGGAGATTGACGCGTCGATGCTAGAGACCGGAAGGACTTGCCACGTAGACTTGCCTTCTGAAAAGGTTGAGTTGGATTTAAAGCCCCTGATGGTGAACGGCGTTCGGGTAAGGGATTGGGGTCTCGATGCCCGCATCAATAATCGGGGCGGGACTCTGCTCGAATTAGATACTTCGGTCCCGGGAGTGGTGCTGAGCCGTACCGCTGCGGCTAAGTTTGGGGTCATGCCGGTCATCAAGGGCGACGAGACGAACGATTCCGGCTACATGGGCTATGCGGACTCGATCAAGATCGGGAAAGCCACATTGCAAGGGTGCCCGGTCCGGGTCGTGAACGACAAGGCGCTGGTGGGCGAAAACAGCCTGATCAGCCCTGCAGTATTTGCAGACAGTAACATCAATATCAATTTCGCCAGCCGACTGCTGACGCTCTCACCCCTGCCCGCCAGACCGGCGGATCCTACGGCAAAGGCTGGCGACAATGATGCGTCAGATCGCTACATAGCACCCGATATGCAGACGTGGTCGCACGTCTATCTAGCGGACGGACGAATTTTGGTGCCTACGGAAATCAATAAGAGCAAGCCGTATCTTTTTATGCTCGATACCGGAGCGCCGTTGACTATCATTTCACCTCCTGTTGCTGAGAAGGTGCTGTCGCTTTCGCCGGACTTCTCCCTGGGCTTCCGTGGCGTCTCGTCTGACATCGTGAAGATTTACGAAAAGAACCAAGGCGCCAGTGCGGAGGTCGCAGACATCTACGACGCTTCAGGCAAGTTGGTGAAGGTATCCAAGCCCTTCAAAGCACCAGTATTCGAGTTCGCGCGTGTCAGTCGACTTGATGGATCTGCATTCTCTTTTGACCTGACTCCCGTCAGTCGTGCCGCTCATGTTGAGGTGGGCGGCCTGATTGGATTTTCGATCCTGCAGGATGTATTTCTTTCGATCGACTATCGAGATGGATTGGTCAACCTTGTTTTCGATAGCAATTATCTTTACAGGGTGAGAAACGGATCACTGGTCGACGCCCAGAGATGGCCGGGAAACTGAATTGTATGGTTCTAAAGAGTGAAGTCAGCTACGACGAGCTATTGCTACTCGTGGAATTCCCTGTAGGTCGTTTTGGAAACTAACCTCGCTCCACGAGGAGAGTAGTTCTGCAATAGCTTCGCGTTGCCCTGCGCCTATTTCGAGGAGGAGCAATCCTCCTGGGGTAACCAGCCGCGCGGCCTGCGGGATTAGACGTTGGTAAATTTCGAGCCCCGTAGGGCCGGCGAAAAGGGCGGCGCTTGGCTCGTAATCCTGGACCTGAGACTCAAGTTGTTCGGCATCGGAGATGTAGGGCGGGTTGGAGACGACGGCGTCGAACTGCAGTCTGCCTTCGAGGGCTTGCAGAAGGTCGGAGTGCAGGAACTTGATTCGGTCATGCACTTTGTGACGCTCCGCGTTGCGGCGGCCCACGGCCAAGGCTGCAGGCGAGTTATCGAGGGCTACGATCCGCGCTTGTGGCAGGCTGTGCGCGAGGGCTACGGCAATGGCCCCTGAGCCTGTACATACGTCGGCGATACGCATGGCTCCATTGTGAGGAACGCGGGCGAGAAGCACTTCAACCAGGTGCTCGGTCTCGGGCCTGGGTATCAGGACATCGCGGTTCACTTCAAAAAGCAAGCCGTAGAATTCCTGCTCGCCAAGGATGTATTGCATCGGTTCCGCAGCGGCGCGGCGACTGAGCAATGCCTGGTAGGTCTGCCATTGATCTGCGGAGATGACGCGATCTGGATAGGCCAGAAGGGCGGCGCGATTACAGACCGCGACACGGATCAGGAGCAACTCGGCGTCACGCCGGGCGGTAGACGTGTTGGGCAAGCGCTCGATGCCGTGAAGGATGGCGTTGCGCAGGGTGTATGAGTAATTTGTAGCCACAGTGTCGGTTACATTTGGTCTAGGTTGGACATCTCCGCCATGCACTGGACTGATCATGCGACGGCGCTGCTCTCGGCCTTGAGCAATTCCGCTTGAAAGTGCGAGGTCAGCGCGTCGATGGTTGGCTGTAAGCGGCCTTCCATTACCTCGGCTAGCTGATGGTTAGTCAAGCCGATGCGGTGGTCGGTAAGCCTGTTCTGAGGGAAGTTGTAGGTGCGTATTTTTTCGCTGCGGTCGCCGGTGCCAACCTGCTGCTTACGCTCTTTGGCGAGCGCTTCTTGTTGAATGGCCATTTCCCGTTCGTAGAGGCGGGCACGCAGGACGCGCATACCCTTTTCGCGGTTTTTGATTTGCGATTTCTCGTCCTGGCAGCTAACTACCGTGTTCGTGGGCAGGTGGGTGATGCGCACGGCGGAGTAAGTTGTATTGACCGACTGACCTCCCGGGCCCGACGAACAAAAAGTGTCGATGCGGATATCTTTCGATTCAATCTTCACGTCGACATCTTCAGCCTCAGGCAGCACCGCGACCGTGACCGCCGACGTATGCACGCGGCCTTGCGTTTCTGTTGCAGGCACTCGCTGGACGCGATGGACGCCACTCTCGTACTTGAGTTGGGAGTAGACGCGGCTGCCTTCGATAATGGCTATAACTTCCTTGAGGCCACCTACCCCGCTTTCGGAGGAAGAGAGTACTTCGACCTTCCAGCGATGCTGTTCGGCGAAGCGCGAATACATGCGGAAGATCTCGGCGACAAACAGGGAGGCTTCGTCGCCGCCTGTGCCCGCGCGTATTTCAAGGATGACGTTTTTTTCGTCATTGGGGTCTTTAGGGAGCAGCATGACCCTTAATGACTCCTCAACCTGAGTAAGCCGCTCCTGCAAAGTGGCAAGTTCATCGGCGGCCATAGCGCGCAGCTCAGGGTCGCTTTCGTTCAACATGCCCGTGGCATCAGCAATGCCCGTCCGGAGCTGTTTGTATTCGCGATATTGCTCAACCGCATTCTGCAAATCGCGGTGCTGCTTTGAAACCTTGTGGTAGCGCTCGCGATCGTTGACAACCTCCGGCAGGGCGAGTTGCTGACCAAGATCTTCATAGCGAACTACCATTTGTTCCAGACGGTCAAACATACAATCCTTTCACTGCGGACTCCCCGCTGCGTGGGTACTTCACTGGACGTTTGGGGCTTGGAAAGCGGACGAGAACAGGCGTAGGCGGCGGGAGCCGCTAGCGGAGGGCCGATATGGAGAGTAGGCAATGCATCCTTGTTTTATTTTATCGCGAATGGCTATGCTACTGTCTCTCGGTAAGACTATTCCTGTTGCTCTGCATCTATAACCATGGGTTAGCGGAGCCGCCGGATGCAATCTTTTCAGGGCAGCGTGACAAGTGCCGAGGGTGCCTTGTTTGCAGAGTTTGCCGCGTTGTGCGAGAAGCTGGCGGCGACAACGCGCAAGCTTGAGAAAAGAGCGCTGATCGCGGAATGGCTATGCAGCGTTACGCCAACAGATGCCGGGCGCGGCGCCTTGTATCTTGCAGGAATTCCATTTGCTGAGACAGACACGCGCAAGCTCAACGTTGGGGGCGCACTGTTATCGCGAGCGCTGGGGGATCTGTCGGGCGCGGAGCCGCTGGCGATGCACGCTGCGTATCTTCGGCACGGCGATCTAGGTGGGGCAGCCCGCGACCTGTTGGAAAATCGAGTGCCTGACCAAGAAACTGCGCGAGTCAAGCCATTGCAACTGGCGGACGTGGCAAAAAGCTTTGATCAAATTGCGGCCGTGTCGCGCCCTGCCCCGAAGCTGGCCCTTACACTGTCGCTGCTGGCCCGCGCCACTCCGCTTGAAGCCAAGTATCTGATCAAGATCATGCTCGGAGATATGCGGACTGGGGTCAAGCAGAGCCTGGTCGAGGAAGGCATCGCCGCGGCATATGAGGTCAAAGCGGGAGAAGTTCGGCGCGCCTCGATGCTGCATGGGAGCTTGCCGGAGGTCGTTCAGATGGCCGCCGCGGGTCGGCTTGGCGAGGCACGGATGAAGCTGTTTCATCCACTGGGATTCATGCTAGCGAGCCCGGTTGATAGCGTTCAAGAGGCAATTGCACGGTTCGCGCAGGAGGTGGCGACGGAGAGAGTCGGAACTCCTGATGTTTCGGAAGGACTTCCGTCCGATCCATCGGCCGCGGAGGCGGGAACGCCCCCAGCCCCAGACGTGGTTGAGGTGGCCACCGACGTACTCAAACAGGCGCAGATGGAGGACAAATACGACGGCATCCGCGCTCAGTTGCATGCGGGTGATCCGGAACAGGCTGGGCGGGTCGCGTTGTTCTCGCGAAGCCGCGAAGATATGACCGTCAGCTTTCCAGAAATTGCCGATGCCTTTTCACGTCTCAATCGTCCGGTGATATTGGATGGTGAAGTTCTTGCATGGGACCCGAAGCTCGACAGGGCGCTTCCCTTTTCCTCGCTACAGCAGCGCGTGGGACGCAAACGGATTACGGAGGAGATGAAGAAGCAGACGCCGGTCGTATTCATGGGTTTTGATCTGCTCTATTTTGACGGCGATCTGTTGCTGGAGGCCCCTCTGAGAGCGCGGCGAGAGGCGCTGCAGGACTTTGTCGAGCGCGAGCGCGCAGGTCTTTTGAGCGGAAGCACAGGCAGCGGGCAGGCGAGGGCGGGGCAAGCTGGACTCTTTCCCAACGAGGCAGCGACAGTCGCCGAAAGCGGAGAAGAGGTTCCGCGTCTTGTGCTCGCTCCCGCTGTTCGACTGCATAGCGCCGAACAACTGGATCAGGCCTACAGTGATGCCCGGGCCCGTGGCAATGAAGGGGTGATGCTCAAGGCATTGGGAAGTATTTATCAGCCTGGTCGGCGTGGGCTGGCGTGGCTCAAGTTGAAGCGCGAGCTTGCTACGCTGGACGTGGTGGTCACTGCTGTTGAGTATGGGCACGGGAGACGCGCTAAGGTGCTCAGCGACTATACCTTTGCGGTGCGCGACGGCGGGGAGTTGAAGAACGTAGGTAAGGCTTACTCTGGCCTTACCGATTCTGAAATCAATGAGTACACCGCGTTCTTTCTGGAGCACACGCTGGAGGACTATGGGCGGGTGCGAAGTGTCGAGCCGCTTCTGGTGTTGGAAGTTGCCTTCAATAATCTCATGCGGTCAGAACGTCATGCTAGCGGATTTGCGCTTAGGTTTCCGCGCATTGTGCGCATCCGGACGGACAAACTTCCGGCCGAGATTGACACTCTCGCTCGAGTAGAAGAGATTTACAATTCGCAGCCCGATCGCCCTGTGGAGTGACGGCGCTTTATAGCACGGTCTCTGTTCCAGTTTTACGCCACAGTGACGTGACACATTAACGTCTGAAGCGTGAGAGGGCGTCGCTAGGCATTGACCGCTTCTGGCTTCTTTGGCTGTCCGTCTTCGACGACAACGGGGTCAAGGAAGGGCATCGCGGCGCGGAGCCTTCCGCCAACTTCTTCGAGTTGCAATCCGGATTCCGCTTCGCGATACGCTTCGAGCTGCTTGCGTCCTCCGGTGCGGTTTTCGGCCATCCAGCGGTCGGCGAAGGTGCCGTCCTGAATGTCGGTCAGTATCTGCTTCATCGTCGCGCGGGTGGCGTCGGTGACGATCTTTGGGCCCGCAGTATAGTCACCCCACTCTGCCGTGTCTGAGATGGAGTAGCGCATGTAGGCGAGCCCGCCGCGGTACATTAGGTCGACGATGAGCTTCAGCTCGTGCAGACATTCGAAGTAGGCGATTTCGGGCTGATAGCCAGCATCGACGAGGGTTTGAAAGCCTGCTTTAACGAGGGCGGACGCGCCGCCGCAGAGTACCGCCTGTTCGCCGAAGAGGTCGGTCTCAGTCTCTTCCTTGAAAGTGGTTTGGTGCACGCCGGCACGGGTTCCGCCGATTGCTTTGGCGTAGGAGAGCGCGAGTGCGAGTGCGTTGCCAGAGGCGTCCTGATGGACGGCAACGAGACAGGGAATGCCGCCACCCTCGGTGAACACCTCGCGGACCCGATGGCCCGGCCCCTTAGGCGCGACCATGGAAACGTCCACGCCTGCGGGCGGAGTGATTGCGCCGAAGCGGATATTGAATCCATGCGCGAACATAAGGGTCTTACCGGGAGTTAAGTGCTGCTTTATTTCCTGCTCATAGGTAGCGCTCTGCGAATGGTCTGGGGTTAGAACCATAATCACATCGGCCCATGCAGCGGCGTCCGCGACGGTGTGAACGGCGAGGCCAGCTCTTTTTGCTTTATCGACGGAGCGGCTTGTCGCGGGCAAACCGATGCAGACCTCTACGCCGGAATCTTTGAGGTTGAGCGCGTGGGCGTGGCCCTGCGAGCCATAGCCTATGACGGCCACCTTTTTCTGCTGAATGAGAGAGAGGTCGGCGTCCTGATCGTGATAGGTCTTTACTGGCATGCTGGTTCGTTCCTTTTCTTTAAGCGGCTTTAGTTGCAGAATTTTGCTGGGACATTTAAGTGGCAGCAACCATTCTAATGGCGCGATGATCGTGGGGCGTTGTAGGGAGGGCTATGCGGGCTCGTCGTCTTCGTCTGATTCGTGGGGGATGATGTCCGCGTCGGGAACGATATTGGGCGCAGAGAGACTCGCTTCGGACTCTGGATTGGAGACGCGCATGGCGTCGAGTACGCGGCTGGTGTGTTGCCCGCGGCGCATGACCATGCGGCCTGTTCGTGAGACCTCGAGGATGCGGTCTTCACTCTCGACGAGTACCTGGATGAGCCCCTCGATCTTGCTGGCAACGCCGGTAATCTCGATCATGAGCGAGTCGGGGGCGAGGTCGACAATGCGGGCGCGAAAGACTTCGGCGAGCTCGAAAATGTGAGAGCGAGTTTTTGGAGTAGCAGCGACTTTGATGAGCGCTAGTTCGCGGATGACGCACGAAAATTGACCGACGTCATCGACTTCTACCACGTTTTCAAGCTTGTAAAGG
>DASWUZ010000276.1:0-2479 GCA_036401395.1 Acidisarcina sp. | reverse complement strand
CCGACCCGCATGCCCTCGAAGCCGATGTCCCAGCCGGTGATCACGCGCTTCTGACCCTGCACGAAGTCGAACGGCTGATTGCGATCGACCGACGAGTCAAACTTGGTCCCGTCATAGAGCCAGCCCGTGTAATGCACGGTGTAAGTCTGACCCGGCATGGCCGGCGCTCCGGTGCCGACTTTGATGTCGGTGTACCGCATATCAAACTGGGTGTGAACCGGACCCGGCGCCGCGGGAATGCTGGCCGGCAACTTGATCTGCGCTGCGGTTGCGGTCGCTGCTGCCGCACGGTGATGGATCGGCTTGTGCGCGGTGGAGGGGGTCGTTTGGGCGGTCGCGTTGAACGGCAACAGGGCGGCGAGCAGGACATAGGGGCCAGCAGTCCTGGCGAAAGAGCCGGGTAAAGAGGCGCGGGCGTAAGAGGAGACTACCGGGGTATTTGACATGCGTGGTGATCGTAGCATGTGGCCCGGTTCGCGCGAAATCGCCCGCGCCGCTAATCTGCCCGTTCGGATGCAGTCACGTGCAAGGGGATTCGGCATCGAATCCACGCCGCCTTCGTCTAAATGCTGGGTATTCTTATTTCATGCGGGTCCGGGTCTTATATTTCGGCGCTCTTAAAGATATTTTCTTCAAAGACCGCGAGACCATCGAACTGCCGCGAAATGCAAGTGTGGCCACCCTGCTCGATCACTACCGCAACATCGCGCCGGGGCAGGGCAACTTTTGGGACATTCTCGCGGTCGCGGTAAACACAGAATATGCACTCCCGGCGCAGTCGCTAAATGACGGCGATGAAGTAGCGCTGCTGCCCCCGGTCAGCGGCGGCTCGGGAGCTGCTTCGAGTCGCGACTCAAACGGTAACGCGGCAGGCGGTTCTGCGACGGTATCATCCGTCGAACTAAATCCTGCGTCAGACGGCGGCCAGCAGAGGGCCTCTCATATCGCACTCGTTCGGGATGCAATCAATGCGGCTAAGCTGACCACCGCAGTAAAGCGCGGAGAAGACGGCGCAGTCGTGGTTTTCGACGGCATAGTGCGTAACAACACGCGGGGACGCCGCACCCTTTTTCTCGTCTACGAAGCGTACGAAGAGATGGCGCTGGCGCAGATGCGGAAGCTAGCTCAGGATGCCATGGAGCGCTTCGGCGTGCTGGGCGTGACGATTGTTCATCGCCTCGGCAAGCTGGATGTGGGTGAAACCTCCGTGCTGATCGCGGTCTCGTCGGCCCATCGAGCACCGGCTTTCGACGCCTGCCGCTGGCTTATCGACACGCTGAAAAAGACCGTGCCTATCTGGAAGAAGGAGCACTTCGAAGACGGCGCGGTGTGGGCTGACGGCGAACCTTTTCCCGAAGGCGTCGTCGCCGCGCTTCGGGAGCCGGCACCGTGAGCTGCAAGGTCAAATTAAACCTCCACTGGCTGTCTCTTACCGCAGCCATGATTTTTGTGTCGGCTCTATCCACAGGCTCGTTGGCGACTGCCCAGGCGAGCGATTCCACGCCCGATGTTCCTGCGTTACACTCGCCGCCTATCCGCGTCGACGTCCACCTGATCAACGTATTCGTCAACGTGACCAATGAAGAAGGCGCGCCCGTCCCCGGCCTGACAAAGGAAGACTTCTCCATCTCCGAAGACGGCCATCCGCAAAAGGTGGCATTCTTTGGCCGTGAATCGGAGATGCCGTTAACCATTTCGCTCGCCATCGACACCAGCGGCAGCGTGCACAAAGACCTGCCCATCGAGCAGGAGGCCGCTCACAAATTCGTACACACTCTGCTGCGTCCGATCGACCTCTTTTCGCTCATCGATTTTTCCTCCGACGTGCGCGAAGTGGTGCCCTTCACCAACCACGCCTCGCGCATCGACGACGGCCTGGGACGGCTGCGGCCCGGCCCTGCCACGGCCCTCTACGACGCTGTATATCTCGGTGCCCAGAGCCTCTCCCATCACTCCGGTCGAAAGGTGCTGGTTATTATTTCTGACGGAGATAACACCGTGGATGGTGTCGATTACGCCCGCGCTCTCGAAATGGCGGTGCGGTCTGAGGTGATGGTCTACTGCATCATCGACGTGCCGATTCCCGCTGACGCGGGCCGCAATACCGGCGGCGAACACGCCATGATCACCCTCTCCCAGGAGACCGGTGGCAAGTATTACTATGCCGAGGCCAGCCAGCTTGATCGCGCCCTCCAGCAGGTATCAGAAGACCTGCGCACCCAATATTCGCTGGGCTATTACCCCGCGCATCACTCCGGCGTGAGCGGCGACTTTCATACCATCTCGATCACGGTCAAGGGCAAGGGCGCGGCGTCTAGTTATACGGTCAGACACAGGCCGGGATACTACTCGACGCCCGCCGAGTAAGTGGCGTCCCTCGCAGACTGCTTCGACTTTTCCAGCAGAGTTAACGCGACCCTTTTCCCTTTCGCTACAATCGATGCATGCCGATCTACAGCGCGTCTCGCCGCCGCCAAAA
>DASWUZ010000275.1:0-10018 GCA_036401395.1 Acidisarcina sp. | reverse complement strand
AGGAAAGTTGGGGACGTAGCTCAGTTGGTTAGAGCGCTGCCCTGTCACGGCAGAGGTCGCGGGTTCGAGCCCCGTCGTCCCCGCCATAAAACCCGATAGCGACGCGGGTTTTTGGCGATAGACCTAAGTGACAATCAAGACTAGGGTGCTGGGCATCAAAACGCCCCCTCCTGTTGCAGTTCAGCAACGCCTTGGCTCCTTGCAGCAAGCGCCTGCGAGGGTGCTGAAGGCGTCTTCTTTCCCGCTTCAAAATCATCTGCATCACCCGGGTCAACCGTATGACAAAACAGACAAATGAGACCCTGAAGCGCATCGCAACGATATCGGTCTCGCACAATGCGCGCTTGGATCGGTTGGAAGGCGAGCGTGATCGCCTGATAAGGCTGGATTACGAATGCTTTTGCATGCCCCTTCGATTCGAGTATGAATGAGCGCTACCCCGTTTCACTCAATCCCCCGAGTCTTGGAAAGGTTCTTCTACTCGCAAACTACCGGGTGCGCGAGGTGAATATTTATGCGCAAAAGTGGCCGCACGGGGGGATAAATGCGTATAAGATACAAACTTCGGGCGGAAATAGTCGTCCTATCTTCGCAGCTTATGGGTGAGAATCGGCGCTTGCCGATGGAGGTAGTAGTAGTGAGTGTTTTTCGTACCAGACGGCCCCTGCTTGTGGATGCGACCCAGTGCGCAGTGCCCACTACCATTACCACTGACACTGGATTCCGGCATGTAGAGAGCGGCGACTGGGTGATTCATGGCGAAGACGGCGAGACGTACGTCGTCGATGATGCCTACTTTCAGCGGACCTACGTGGCGGTCGAAGACCCGTGGGCAGAGGGACGGGCCGGCGTATCCGAAGAAGTCTCTGAGGAGTACTTCGCCAGGTCGGCTTGAGTAGCCACCACATTTTTGTCCACCCGTGAACCCCCGTACAATCAAGGTATGTTTACGATCAGCGCGGAGCAGCGCGCCAAGCATATCAAGCTGATCCTGTTCGATGTGGACGGGGTGCTTACGGATGGGAGTATTTGGGTGTTTCCCCTTCCCGACTCTGACAGCGATTCCCCTCCGGATCGCAACAAAAGTTATACAGAACCTAAGGGATTTAGCGCCCACGACGGCGCGGGAATTACGCTGGCTCGCCTAGGCGGGCTGAAGTGCGGCGTGATCACGCGGCGCGTTTCTGAGACAGTTGCCATCCGCGCTCGCGATCTGAAGATGGAACATGTCTACATGGGCCAGGCGTTCAAGATGCGCGCGGTGCGGGAGATTCTTGAGAAGGATTCGCTGACGCTGGAGGAGATTGCCTACGTCGGCGACGACGTGATCGACCTGCCGGTCATGCGGTTGTGCGGGCTGGCTATCGCGGTGGCGAACGCGAGAGAACGCGTGAAGGCGGCAGCGCACTATGTCACGCCGAACAGCGGTGGTTATGGTGCGGGGCGGGATGCGATTGAGTTCATCTTGTCGGCGAAGGGCACGCTGGATCAGGCGATCGAAGATTACATTGACGAGGAGAATCCTGTGAATCCGACGATGGATATCGGTAAGGGTGGAGCTTGATTCGCGAGTAGTGAGGTTGCAAAAAAGAAGAAGGCCCGCAGTGGTAGCTGCGGGCCTTTCCTGCTTGGACTGGTCTCTCCAACCAATCGGCTGGCAGACTCTTTCCAAATGTGTTTAGCGGCCGCCGTGAGGTTGGTGGTCACCGCCATGCTCTTCCTGTGGACGCGGCGCGCCTTCCCTGGGTGCTGGAGCGCTGCGCGGTGCGCTCTGTTGCCTTGGCGCAGCGTTCTGCTGCCGGGGTTCAGGATTTGGCGCGTACTGCGGCCGTGCGGGCTGGCTGGGGGCCGGACGCGAGGCTTGGGGTCTCGCGTACTCGTCCTGAGTTGGACGGTTGTTGCCGTTATAGCTGCCGTTGATGCGATTGTAGTTGCCGTTGTTGTTGCTGTAACTGCCGTTAGCGTTTCTCTGCCCGTTTGAGGAATAGCCTGGCTGGTAGGCCGGACGATTCACGTTGCTGTTGCTGGGCGAGGGACGCGGATTGTTACTCCCCGAGTAAGCAGGAGCTGGGCGACCGGGGCCGTTGCCTCGGTTGCCCATGTTGTTGGGCAAGTTGGCGGAGCGGGCCGGCACTACTCCGCGGGCGTTGAATGCGCCTGGACGCGGGGTGGCAGCAACCGCGGGCTGTCCGTGGTTTACGGATACATACTGCGCGCGGTTGGTGCTGGCGGCCTGAAGGTGTTGCGTCTGAATGGACGTTGCCTGGATGTGCTGTTCGCGGACTGCGGACAACTCCTCGGGGCGCGGACGATCGTTGAGGCCGCCGTTGCCGCCGTTATAGCTGACGCGGTTCACGGTTACATTATTGATCACCGTCTTGTTGTAGACGTTATGCACGCGTGTCTCGTCGATGCGGTTGACGTAGCTGTTGTAGCGGAAGTGGTCGTGGTCCCAATAACCGCCCTCATAGCCGTGGCCAATGTAGCCGAAGCCATAGTTGATGCCGCCGTAGTAGCCGATGTGCGGGCCCCAATAGCCTTCATGGAAGATAAAGGCAGAGCCGCCCCAACCCCAGTACCCAGGCGTCCAGAGGTAGCCTACGCGCGGCGCTAACACCCACGTGCCGGGGACCCAGAAGTAGCCCTCGTCACCATAAGCCCAGTAGCCGGGCGTCCAGATGTAACCGTCGCCTGGGCAATAGGGCTGTTCGTAAACGGGTAGTGGCGGTGGGCCAAAGTTGACCGAAAAGAAGACGCCGGCAAAAGAAGCCAGCGGTGCGGACAACATGAGAGTTGCCAATACTAAATTACGGATCGAACGGAACATTCGCATGATCTTACCCCTTATCCTTCGTTCACCCTGCCCCTGCTCACGATATGTGACAAGCCGGGATCAAGTTTTAGATCGGCCCGTAATCGCGGGCTAACAATCTACGCTAATAGGAACGCGGATTGCCAGATTATGTTGCTGTCTTTGTTCCCCGGGGCACTCTCTTGAGCCACTCAATGAGTTATGGGGCCTAGTCGATCTCTATCCGCACTTGAATGCCTTGTGACTCAGGCCGCCTAGACGAGTTCAGCGGACTTTCAAGTAGTTACCGTAGCCCACGATGATTGTCGATGCTACAAGCAGAAACAATCCACAAGCGACGAGCACTCGAGTACGGGCGCTGGTCCCGCGCCACTCCTTCAACGCAACGCCCCATAGAGTGGCGAAGATGATGATACTCGCCATGTGCAGCGTCCAGCTCGAGAAGTCGTACTTGCCCATCTTTGTCTGGCCCATGGAGTAGAAGAAGAACTGGAAGTACCAGATGACTCCCGCGAGCGTCGCCAGCGCATAATTTCGAGCTAGCACCGAGGGAGCGATGCGCTGGCCAAGGCTGCCGGAGCCGGGGTCCACCAGAGTGGCGCCCGTGACTACCGTGGCACCCAGGGGATTGCGGCCCGGTTCACCATAAAATTGCGCTCCTGATCGATTGCGAGCGATCAGGAGCGCAGACCAGACAAGGTTGGTCGCGAAGCCTCCCCACAAAACGACTACAAGTACCGGCAGGTTCTGCCATAGGTCGAGGCGACCGTGCGCGAGCAGTTCAGTACGAGCGACGTTTCCGATAGGCTTGCCTGCATCGAGGCCGACCGCGAAGAATGAACTCATGATCCCAGCGAAGACCGCGACAGCCAATCCCTTGAGAAACGAAAAGTCGCGCTCTCCCACAGCCGCCTTTAGCTCCTCGGTGATTTCACGTTCTTTACGGAAGCCTGCCGCCCCGGTAACGCAGATCGCCAGCAGGCAGACGGCTACCCCGGCGAGGATCACCCGGCCTGAGTGTTCGTGGACAATAGCGGTCATCTGATGGTGCGCGATCGGCGGGATAAGCGTGCCGAAGGCAGTGCAAAAGCCGAGAGCGATGGCATAGCCCAGTCCCAGGCCCAGGTAACGGATGGCGAGCCCAAAGGTCAGGCCGCCAACGCCCCACATGGCTCCCCATAAGGCTGCGTATGCAAGGCTTTGGGATGGCGCCGCGTGCAGGATTCCGGTGAGGTTCGGGACCAGCAAACAGGCCAATAAAAAAGGGGCGACGAGCCACGCGGCGATGCCCTGGATGATCCAGTAAATTTCCCACGACCATCGCCTGATACCGCAGAAGGGGATGAAGTTACTGGCGGAGGCAAGTCCGCCGGTCCAGTGAAAGATCACGCCTAGAAAGGGGTTTGGGCCCACGATGCCTCGCTGACGGATTAAGTGCGCTCGTACCAGGGCGAGCACAGGGAGATTAACGGCACAGTCATCCTAACGCGATTGAGTGACACAGGGCGTGGGGTTGCCGCCCGTGTAGCCGGCTCAGATAGACTAACTCTTACATTCATGTCAGTCCCCACAGACAAGCCCGCTCCGAGCGAAGGCGCACCTCATACCTGGGAAGCCAGTCCCGGCATCGATCAGGCGCTCGACGGAGTCGCGCCCAACGCTGCCGCCCCGGTCGCTGCAATAGACGAGGCCGCTAAAAGTGCCGCGGAGGGTGCGACCGAGGAGACTTCAGAGCCGCTGAGCGGGCCCGCGCCACGCAAGGCGGCCATCACATTCATCTTCATCACGGTCGCGATGGACATGCTAGCCATGGGCCTCATCGCACCGGTGCTGCCGCGGCTGATCGCGGGCTTTCTCAACGGGAACGCGTCGACGGCGGCGAAGATGCTGGGAATATTTGGCACGGTGTTTGCTGCCATGCAGTTTTTCTTTTCGCCGGTGCTTGGGTCGCTGTCGGACCGGTTTGGGCGACGGCCGATTGTGCTGCTGTCGAACTTCGGAACCGCCTTCGACTACATGCTTATGGCCTGGGCGCCGGTGCTTGGCTGGCTCTTCGTAGGTCGCCTGATCTCGGGGCTGACCACGTCCAGCATCCCCACGGCCATGGCGTATATGGCCGACGTTACGCCTCGCGAAAAGCGGGCCGCCGCGTTCGGCATGTTGAGTGGTGCGTTTGGCCTGGGGTTCATTCTCGGACCGGCTCTTGGCGGGCTGCTGGGCAACCACAATCCGCGACTTCCCTTCTGGGTTGCGGGTGGGCTGAGCTTGCTCAACGGTCTCTATGGGCTCTTTGTTTTGCCGGAGTCGCTGGCGCTCAAGCATCGCAGCAAATTTTCGTGGATGCGCGCTAACCCGGTCGGCTCGCTCTATCTGCTGAAGCGCAGTACGACCCTGATGGGGCTGGCGGTAGTTCTGCTCTTTGGCTACATCGCACAGCAGTCGCTGATGAATGTCTACGTAATTTACGCTGACTACCGGTATGGCTGGACGAACCGCACTGTGGGGATTTCGCTCGCGATTGTCGGCGTCTTCAGCGCGCTTTATAGCGTGCTGCTGGTCAAGCGCGCGGTAGCGAAGTTTGGCGAGCGCGGCGCGATCCTGTTCGGGTTAGTCGGGGGCACGATGGGCTACGCCATGTTTGGGCTGTCGAAGGCAGGCGTGCTGTTCTGGTTCGCTATTCCCTTCCTGAACCTGATGTCGGTCACGTGGCCGGCTGCGCAGAGCATGTTGTCGCATGGGATCGGGCCTTCGGAACAAGGGCAGTTGCAGGGGGCGATCAACAGTTTGCGCGGTATGTCGGGGCTGATCGGGCCTGGATTGTTTACTTATATTTTTAGTAAGTCTTGGGGCGCTGGGGCGGTTATTCCCTGGGCTGGCTCGCCTTTTTATACAGCGGCTGGGATGCTGGTGATTTCGTTTTTCGTGGCGCAGTGGGTTACTCGCACCTCTCGCCAGCCGCCTGCTTAGGTTGAGGACCTGGTGAGGCTTTTTGTCCGCTTGCCACGGCATCTATCCTCTGGTTCCGTTCAATCTGGATGAACAGCTAAGGCTTCCCGTTAATATCGTAAGGTGAAGGGCGTTTCAGGAAGCCGGAGGAAAGTACTTATCAGCCTGCACCGCAACTTAAAGATGGAAACTAGCGTCTTTGCTAACAGCCCATCACGATTGCGGGCGAGGTGCATCATGTTGCCTGGAACCACCAGGACATGGAAGCTTTGGTCAAGACCCGTTGTTGCGGCAGCGTTTTGCATATCGGTAGCGCTCACAGCAGTGGCTCAGCAAACGGCGACGGCGAACCAGACGCAGGCCACGGCTGGCCCGGCGGCGGCTACCATGTCCGGCCCGGGGATGGCGCACATGGCTGGGCACATGTATATGACCACGCTGCGGCCGCCCTCGCCTGGGGACCAACAAAAGGCTCAAGCCATCGTAGCGGCGGCCAAAAACGCAATGGCGCCTTATACCGACTACCACAAGGCCCTTGCCGACGGCTACCAGATATTCCTTCCCGATGTGCCCCAGCCGCAGTACCACTTCACCAAGTATGAATACGGCCTGCAGGCTTGGTCCCAGTTCGACCCGCTCAAGCCCACGTCGCTGCTTTACACGAAGACCCCTGACGGCGGCTATAAGCTCGTAGGCGCAATGTATACCGACCGCGTCTCCGCCCCTGAAGAAGAACTCAACGAGCGCGTACCGCTCAGCGTCGCCCGCTGGCACCAGCACATCAATTTCTGTAAAGCTCCGGAGGGTCACAAGGCGGAATACTTTGGGCCGGAAGCCAAATTTGGACTGATGGGCTCGATCACCACTAAGGAAGCATGCGAGGCGGCCGGCGGGACGTTTCGCCCCCACCTCTTTGGGTGGATGGTGCACGTCTATCCCTACGAGACCGACCAGAAGAAGATCTGGTCCACTGACGATGACGACCAGGGTCACGACAACATGGACCATGCCGCGATGCCCGGCATGAAGATGAACTAAAGAGACGCAGCTATTCGATCCGCGTGACCCGTACGTTGCCCTCTGTCCAGGAATTTCCCGTCGCATCGCCCCCTGGTAGATACTCTCTGCATGAAGAGAACACTTCTCGCCTTGCTGTGGGTTGCCATTTTTTCAGCTTGCGGCCTCGCTGCGGCCGCTGAGACCTTTGACGCCTCGCATCTCGGCATCCCGGCTTCGAATTTCACCGGCAACTGGCGAGTCGCATTTGGTGACGACCCCGCCTGGGCCGCGCCAAGTTTCGACGATTCCCACTGGCGCTTGCAGCCGGTCGATCAGAAAACGGCGGTTGATCGCCGATACATCGGCTTCATCTGGTACAGGATGCACATCCTGCTGCCAGCCAAACACGGCCCACTGAGCCTTTCAGTGAACAACGGCATCACCAGCTATGAAGTGTATGCCGACGGCAAGCACATCGGCCGCTTTGGAGGCCTGCCACCCACGGAGAGCCGGTACGAACCGGAGTTGGCCGCCTTTCCCTTAGGCGTTGCCGCAGATGCGCATTCGGTTGAGATCGCCATAAGAGTTTGGGCGCACACCATCTCCTCGATACCCGGACTCCAGCCGGACAGCGTGCGCATTGGCGACGCGACCGCGATCGCCAATGAAGTCAAGGAAGATCAGCGGCTGGCCGACGAAGGCAACGTTCAATTCTGGGTGGTAAATGCCGCCTATCTACTATTGTCCTTGGTAGTGCTGGCCCTCTTCGCTTTTCAGCCCGCCAGCAAGGAATATCTTTGGCTTGCGGGCTGGCAACTCGCTGGGGTCGTCGCTGGAACGATTTCGCTCCTTATGCAAAGGTCGCTCATCCCTGAATGGACCCAATTCAATGTAGGCATCCCTCTTCAGTTTGTCTCCCTGGTGCTGATGCTCGAGTTCTACTACTCCTTCGTGCGAGAACACCCTGGGAAAGGAATTCGCATTCTTGAACTGGCTCTGCTGATGACCGGCGCCCTTGGCCCCATGATCCTCTATACGCATCCCGCGCCGAAGGTCTATGGCACGCTGGTCGTGATTCCTGGGCTCGAGCTCCTCACCATCGCGGTGTTGATCACCGTAATGCTGGTAGTGTGGGCGCTGCGCGGCAACCGCGAGGCGGGGCTGTTGCTGATTCCCACCCTGCTGGCAAATCTTTCTTCCGTGCTGAATCTCGCGCAGGAAGCAGGCCGGGCGCTTGGCTGGATCAAGAGCCAGCGGAATTGGCTTCCCATCACTCATTTTGGTGACTTCGATTTTTCGGCGGACACATGGTTTCAGGTCCTCTTTTTCATCGCACTGCTGGCGCTGCTTTTTTATCGATTTTTGAATATAAGCCGTCAGCAGACCCGCTCTGCCGCAGAGATTGAGGCGGCTCGGCAAGTGCAGCAGGTCCTGCTTCCTGAGCAGTTGCTATCGATCCCTGGTGTCACGATTGAGAGCGAGTATCACCCCGCAGACGTCGTCGGTGGAGATTTCTTTCAGGTCCTCCCGGCCTCCGATGGCTCATTGTTAATCGTGGTGGGCGATGTGGCCGGGAAGGGAATGGGCGCGGCCATGCTGGTCGGCGTGATTATCGGGACGATTCGGACGGCGGTGCAATTTGAGCAGGATCCGGCAGCGATTCTCGCGACGCTGAACGAACGGCTCTGTGGTCGCGTCGAGGGAAGCTTTGTGACCTGTCTTGCCGGTCGGCTCACCAGTGATGGGGAGTTTACGGTGGCCAATGCCGGCCACCTTTCGCCTTATCTTAACGGTGAGGAGCTGATCACTATTCCGGAATTACCGTTGGGAGTGACTACAGGGACGGTTTACATACAGTCACGTTTTTTAATTAGACCTGGCGATCGGCTCACCTTCGTATCGGACGGAGTAGTCGAAGCCGCTACCGCGAAGGGTGAGCTCTTCGGATTTGACCGCACCCGCGAGATCAGCCGCGACCCAGCGAATGCCATCGCTCAGGCCGCTAAGGCGTTTGGGCAGAATGATGACTTCACGGTGGTCACCCTTACGCGCGATCTTCAGTTGTTGAGTGCGAGTTGAAAATATTGGAGACCAGACTGGAGCAGAGTGAAAGCGAAGGACCCTCTTACATCAACAGTTTACGAACTCCTTACGTGGCGGCGACGAGCCTACCGTGTAACCTGATACTCTGGGTTTTTCATAATGCAAAAGATTGAAGCAGTGATCCAGCCGTCAAAGCTTGATGCCGTTAAAGACGCCCTTCTTGAGGTCGGCATCGAGGGCATGACTATTATTGAAGCGCGCGGCCACGGACGCCAAAAAGGCCACACCGAGTATTACCGGGGGCGCGAATACACTGTCGATCTGTTGCCCAAGATCAAGATGGAACTGGTAGTGACCGACGACCTGCTGGAAAAGGCCATCAAGGCCATCGTTTCGTCCGCGCGAACGGGCAAGATTGGAGACGGTAAGATTTTTATTTCCAAAATTGATGAGACGATTCGTATCAGGAACGATGAGCGCGGAGACACGGCTCTCTGACCTCGAAACCTTTCATCGCTTACCGGGCAAACCGCAGGTCCTTCGCTATGCCTCAGAATTACTGATTTAGTTCGACGGATTGATGTACGGGGTCGAAATTTCGCGCCTAGTGGCTTTGCGGCCGCCTTTTCTGAATTTTATCTTCCCAGGTCTCCCGAGTCTTACGGACGCATCCCTGCGGTGCCATCGGCCGGGATGTGGGGGAGACAGCCTGCCGTGACTCAAAAAAATGCTGGAGCGCCCTCAAGGTTCGGTAGGATGTGTGTGACGCAATGATTTAACCAGGGCTTCGCAGCACTGCCCGTCCCTCACTCTGTCGAAGGCCCGGTCCATGAAACCAGATCCAGACTTCATCCGCCGAGAGCGGGAGCTTTACCAGCAGGAATCGTTTGCTCTGCGCCAGACCTTTGAGCGCACCGGCAACGGAGCAGCTGCGATACGCCGGCGGTCGATCCTCGTCGACGGAATTTTGCGCAAGCTGGCAAAGCAATTCATCAGCGAAAACCCTGAGCAGCCTGGGCTTAGTATCGTCGCGACCGGTGGGTTTGGACGCCGCGACCTCTTCCCCAACTCCGACATTGACGTGCTTTACCTCTGCTCCAACGATGATGTGGAGCACGAATTCCGCAACGCGATTCGCGAGTGCAACCAGGGCATGTGGGACATCGGTCTTCGCGCCAGCCCCGCCGCGCGAATCTTCAAAGAGCTAGACCGCTTCGA
>DASWUZ010000274.1:0-3762 GCA_036401395.1 Acidisarcina sp. | reverse complement strand
CTTCGACTCCACCATGCGTTGCGCGATGATCGAGCGCATGCGGGTCATGGGAACGAGCTCGCCCGGTTGGGGGGTCGCCGCAGGAGCGGGTGCAGATGTCTTGCCTGCTACCGGTGTCGCAGCGACCGGGGCCGGAGCCGGTGCCGACTTAGCAGCGGGAACTGGAGCCGCTGGAGCAGCACTGCCAGCGCCGCCCTCTGCCATAAATTGCAGGACATTTTCTTTCGTGACCCGGCCCGCCGAACCCGTCCCCTTGACCTTGGTCAAGTCGAGATTATTGTCCTTGGCAATCCTGCGAACGAGCGGCGAAGAGCGCACTCGGCCGCCCTCCGAGCCTGACCCGGTTCCGGAGCCAGTGCCAATATCTGGCAGCGACTCGACCTGTTCCGCAACCGCCTTGGCCTCGCCAGCCTTCGCAGCAACCGGGGTCGGCTTGACCGTATCGACTTCCGTCTCGCCAACTGGGCTAGGATCGGCCGCCGTCTGCCCCGCCGCACTCTGACCAGCAGCCGTCGGTGAAGCTGACCCGCCAATCACCGCGACGACGGTGTTGATCTGGACCGTGCTGCCTGCCTCCACCTTGATCTCCGACAGCACGCCGGCCTCGGGCGATGGAATCTCCGCATCGACTTTGTCCGTCGAAATTTCAAATAGCGGCTCGTCGCGTTGCACGTGATCGCCGACCTGCTTGAGCCACTTCGTGATGGTGCCCTCGAAGATGGACTCGCCCATCTGGGGCATAATCACGTCGATGCCTACAGCGGCGGGAGGAGAAGCCGGGGCATGATCGGCAGCAGCAGCAGGGGGAGCAGCAGGAGCCCCGTTACCACCAGGGGACCCATCGCCCTGAGCGACAGACTTTTCAACCGCCTTAGTGGCCGGAGCCTCTTTCGCAGCCGGAGCGGCAGTAACAGCGCTGCTCGCCTCCCCAATTACTGCAACTACGGTATTGATCTGGACCGTCGCGCCCTCGGCGACCTTGATCTCGGTCAGCACGCCGCCGGTTGGCGATGGGATTTCCGCATCCACCTTATCGGTCGAAATCTCGAACAGCGGCTCGTCGCGCTCGATCGTATCGCCCAGCTTCTTCAACCACTTGGTGATCGTCCCCTCAAATATCGACTCCCCCATCTGGGGCATGATTACATCGGTCGGCATGTATTCCTTTCAATCCTCGGGCCCGGCTGCGGTCGATCAGCAGTCAGCACAATCAAACACTCAAGGGATTATAAATCGCTGCATCAGCTCGCGTTTCCAGGGCCGCGTGCCAGCCTGCGGCTGAGCCGATTCAGGCCCAAAGCCATTCCTCTTCCTCATCCAGCTTCTCTGGCATGTACGGTGAATCAAAATCGGGGACTCGCATCCTGTTTGAATTTTCATCAAGCGAATCCAGTCCGGGTATGGCAGGTCTGGCCTCTGAGACCGTTCTTGCAGACGGGATTAATAAATCCTCGATGGAATCGAACCGCAAAACCTGTTCGCCAAAGACCCGCCCAAACTGTCGCGCCACTTCGTTTGCCGCTTCTTCGAGCGCAGGCAGGGCGTGAGCAGAGGTATCCATTTCCAAGTCCAAACTAGTCACGCCCCGGTCTGCAATTCCGCACGGCACGATCAGCTCGAAATCGCGCAGATCGACCGTCAGATTCAGAGCAAACCCGTGGGAAGTGATTCCGCGGGAGATATGTATACCAATCGCGGCGATCTTTCTCTCCGCAACGCCAGCGACAACCTCAGCCGTGCCCAAAGATGAGGCTCCTTGCCAGCCGCCCGTCCAAACCCCGGTCCGTCCTGCGATGCGCTGCGCGAATACTCCGTAGGAGAGGCACGTGCGGATTAGCGCCTCCTCCATCAGCCGGACATAATCCACTGCACCGAGCCGGGGAGAAAAGCTTCGCAAATCAAAGATGGGATAGCCGACCAACTGCCCTGGCCCATGATAGGTCACGTCGCCGCCGCGGTTGATCTCGTGGAGGGTAACTCCGCGCCGCGACAGCTCAGCATCGGTAGCCAAAATATTATCGCGTCGCGAATTGCGGCCTAGCGTCAGCACCGGGGGATGCTCCAGCATCAGCAGCACATTGCCAACCCGCCCCGCGTGGCGCAGCTCCACCATCTGCCGCTGCAACTCCAGAGCAGCCGAATACTCCTGCCGCCCGAGATATAGGTAGGTAATCACTTTCAGAGCAAATCTCGAAATTGCTCGATCGTGAATCCGGCATCACGAACGATTCCGGCCATAGTGAAGGCGTTGATTGGATTGTTTCTAGGGATCGTCACGAGACGCTCACCGTTGGACATGATGATGTGTTTGCCTTGCCGAAGAATCCAGAAGCCCGTGCGCTCAAGCGCTCGCACAGCTTGCTGGTGCTTTACACCAGACAGCTTCGCCATCAGGCAAATGCTACCTGGACTTCACGGACTTCCTTGCCGGCAGTGAGATCGGAGATGGCTGCCAGATATTCTTCTATCGCAGACTTGATGTTCTCCAACGCTTCCTGCTCAGTCTCGCCTTGTGACCAGCATCCCGGGAGACCCGGACAAGAAACACTGTATCCCTCTTCGGAATGCTGAAGCACCACGCGGTAAGTCATAGTCTTCGCCCCAATCTATTTTACGCTTTGCTTGGATTTCATTTTGGCTGTCTCGGTCGCCCTGAGAGACTTAACCGCGATGTATATCGGAGTCATCTCTCCGCCGTATCCTGGCGCTCAAGAACCCCCAGCAGATTGACCCTTCGACCGATTAGCGACTTGGTTGCAGCTTCAAGTTTCCCATCAGGGTCATTATCGAAGATCAATCTCATGCGCTTAGTTGCTTGGCACTCTGTCGCCCTGTACTCCTCCTTTTCAGGAGTGCAGGGGATATTCACCGGTCTGTCAAGCTGCAACGCTAAATAATGAATGTGACCATCGTGGGCCTTATCTTCGCCATAGCCCGGGGGATCATAGCCAAAGGCCATCCTGATCGTTCCCTGAAGGGTAACGGGATAATCGGAAGGCTCTAATACTACTTGTGCTACCACCGTGCGCGAAGATAGAAAAAGCCCAGTAATGCATAGTACGGTCTTCCGTTTGAGTAATGCCGACCTGGAGCCGTTTCTGTTCATGACTTCACCCCGAAAGCAATCATGACACGAGGCTCTCGGTCACGAATCAGGCATTGATACTCATGCCCTCAACACTGGCAAAAGCATCCAGCATCCCTTCGGCCAGCGTCGGATGAGCATGGATCGTATACATCAGCTCCTCGATGGTCATCTCGCCCTCGATGGCTACTACTGCTTCGGCGATCAATTCGGTAGCATTTGGGCCGATGATGTGGACGCCCAGTACCTCGCCATACTTCTTGTCCGCGACGATCTTGATGAAGCCTTCATGCGACCCGACGATAGAAGCCTTCGAGTTACCTGCAAACGGAAATTTACCGACCTTGATCTCGAGGCCCTTCTCCTTGGCTTGCGCCTCTGTCAGCCCAACGCTGCCGATCTGCGGCTCGGTATAGGTGCAGCCAGGAATGCGGTTCCGCTTGATGGGCCTCGCATACTTGCCGGCAATCTTTGCCGCGACTACCATCCCCGCCATTGCGCCCACGTGAGCCAGCTGCGGCAGCCCCGCCACCACATCGCCGATCGCATAAACACCGGGCTCGGTTGTAAGCTGCCATTCGTCGGTCTTGATAAATCCGCGCTCGGTCGCCACCTTGGTCTTGTCGAGGCCGATGTTGTCCGTACGCGGCGAGCGCCCCACGGCAACGAGCACCTTC
>DASWUZ010000273.1:0-2747 GCA_036401395.1 Acidisarcina sp. | reverse complement strand
CGGTTCGGTGCGGAGGGGGAAGAGCTCCAAATCCTTGTGGCGCAGAGGGAGGGCGAGGATGGCGAGATCGATCGACAGGGACCGGAGGCCTTCGATGAGGACGGGTGTTGTTTCTTCGACGATGCGGAGCTTTGCTTCCGGGTACTTCTTCGCGAAGCGGGAGGTATAGCGCGGCATCAGGTAGGGCGCTATGGTGGGGATGACGCCGACGGCGACGCTGCCGCGCAGGTCGGCGGATTTATCGGAGACGCTGGAACGCGCCCTCTCCATCTCGTTCAGAATGGAGCGGGCGTGGGGCAGAAAGGCGGACCCGGCCTCGGTCAGGCGGATGCTACGGCCGAGACGGTCGAAGAGCTTAGTGCCTAAGTCTTCTTCGAGCTTGAGGACCTGCTGCGAGAGGGAAGGCTGCGCCACCTGGCAGCGCTCCGCCGCGCGGCTGAAGCTCCCCGCCTCCGCGATAGCACAGACATAGCGCAGTTGCTGAATCTCCATAGGAATTGACTATACCCGAGATGCAACCTATGTATTGGAGCTATATGCGTGCATGATGCTACATTCATTAGGCCGGATAATACAATGAGCATCCACGGGAAGACGGCCGCAGCGAAGGCGAGCGGTTCCGCGCGTTTGTAACAAGTACAGAACTATGTACCAGAACAAGGAGACAAAGCATGTCAACCGAATCCAAATGCCCATTCCTTCACGCCGCAGGCGAAGGCACAAGAAACCGCGACTGGTGGCCCAGCCAGCTAAAACTCAACATCCTGCACCAGCACTCTCCCCTGTCCGATCCGATGGGCAAGGGCTTCAACTATGCTGAAGCGTTCAAGAGCCTGGACCTGGCCGGCGTCAAGGAAGACCTGCTCGCCGTGATGACTAACTCCCAGGACTGGTGGCCCGCCGACTTCGGCCACTACGGCCCGTTCTTCATTCGCATGGCGTGGCACAGCGCCGGGACGTACCGCACCGGCGATGGCCGGGGTGGGGCTGGTTCCGGGCAGCAGCGCTTCGCTCCTCTCAATAGCTGGCCCGACAACGTCAGCCTAGACAAGGCGCGCCGCCTGATCTGGCCGGTCAAGCAAAAATATGGCCACAAAATTTCATGGGCCGACCTTATCGTTCTCACCGGCAACGTCGCGCTCGAATCGATGGGCTTCAAGACCTTCGGCTTCGGCGGCGGCCGGGAAGACGTGTGGGAGCCGGACGAGGACGTCTACTGGGGCACCGAGACCACGTGGCTCGGCGGCGACCTTCGCTACGGCAAGGGCAAGCCTACTCCCGAAGGCTCCGGCGTGCTCGTGGCCGACGCGGAGTTGCATGGCACTGAGACGGACCGCACCGCTGGCGGAACCGATCAGCGCAACCTCGAGAATCCACTGGCCGCGGTGCAAATGGGCCTGATCTACGTGAACCCGGAAGGCCCGGACGGCCATCCTGATCCTGTCGCATCGGCCCACGATATCCGCGAGACATTTGGCCGCATGGCCATGAACGACGAAGAGACCGTGGCGCTGATCGCAGGCGGCCACACCTTCGGCAAGACCCACGGGGCTGCCCCCTCTACAAATGTCGGGCCTGAGCCTGAAGCTGCCGGCGTCGAGCAGCAAGGCTTCGGCTGGAAGAACAGCTACGGCACCGGCGTCGGTAACGACACGATCACCAGCGGCCTCGAAGCCATCTGGACGACCAAGCCGACGCAATGGAGCAACGAATATTTTGACCACCTCTTCGGCTACGAATGGGAGCTGACCAAGAGCCCAGCCGGAGCGAACCAGTGGAAGCCGAAAAGCGAAGCAGGCGTCGATACCGTGCCTGATCCGCACGACTCGACCAAGCGTCGCACGCCCTCCATGCTCACCACCGATCTCGCGCTGCGCGTCGATCCTGCCTACGAAAAAATCTCGCGCCGCTTCCACGAACACCCGGACCAGTTCGCCGACGCCTTCGCCCGCGCCTGGTTCAAGCTCACCCACCGCGACATGGGGCCGCGCCCGCGCTATCTTGGCCCGGAAGTCCCTGCCGAAGAGCTCCTCTGGCAAGACCCCATTCCCGCCGTCGATCACCCGCTCATCGATGATCAGGATATTACCGCGCTCAAAGCCAAGGTCCTCGCATCGGGCCTCACCGTCTCCGAACTCGTCTCGACCGCCTGGGCCTCGGCCTCCACATTCCGCGGCTCCGATAAGCGCGGCGGTGCGAACGGCGCGCGCATCCGGCTCGCTCCGCAGAAGGACTGGGAAGTCAACCAGCCCGACCAACTGGCGAAAGTCCTCAAGTCGCTCGAGTCTATCCAGGCAGAATTCAACGGCACCCAAACCGCTGGTAAGAAAGTCTCGCTCGCCGATCTGATCGTCCTCGCCGGTTGCGCCGGAGTCGAGCAGGCCGCAAAGAACGCCGGCCAAACCGTAACCGTTCCATTCACACCCGGCCGCGCGGACGCCTCGCAGGAGCAAACCGACGTCGAGTCCTTCGCGGTCCTCGAGCCGATCGCCGACGGCTTCCGCAACTACCTCAAGGGTAAATACACCATACCCTCCGAGGCGTTGCTTATCGACAAGGCCCAGTTGCTGACGTTGACCGCGCCGGAACTCACCGTGCTCATCGGCGGCCTGCGCGTCCTCAACGCCAACGTTGGAAAGGCACAGCATGGCGTCTTTACCAAGCGTCCAGAGTCGCTGACCAACGACTTCTTCCTCAACCTGCTCGACATGAGCACCGTGTGGATGCCGGTTTCAGACGCGCAAGAA
>DASWUZ010000272.1:0-2044 GCA_036401395.1 Acidisarcina sp. | reverse complement strand
AGCCCGGGCCGCGCTGTCTGAATGGGGAGCAGCCGAAGGCTGAGGAGCATAGTTGCAGCCGGCGAGAGCCAGCCCCACCCACACGGACCCCCAAACAAGAAACCTCGGCATACGACCGCCAACGACCCAAGGAATGCGCTTCATAGAAAAGCCACCGCCGCCCGAACCTCAAGCCGGTCATCTCGCAAGCCCCGGAAAAACGAAAGCCGGAGCAAGCTCCCAAACCAGGAAGCCCGCTCCGACTCCCGTTGCTACAAAGAAACAATCGTGTCGAACACCTTATTAAACAAAGCCGCCACGGCGTCAGGGTCCTTCAACGCCTCGGCACCTGCATTTGAAACCGCCGCCGCCGTAATCTCCGTAGCCGAATTCAAAATCGCCAGGAAACGCTCCTCCGCTTCATCCCGCGAAAGCTCATCGTCCTCTTCGTCCTCGTCATCAAGATCGAGGTCATCATCTTCTTCGTCGAGCTCTGGAAGGTGCTTCTGTTCTTCTGCCATCGTTTCGCCTCACTCGCACAGCAAGGCTAGTCTAGCAGCCCACCACGGATAGCAATCCTTGACCGCATATAACCATAAAACCGTCCCGCCGAATCTTCGTTATGCACCTGCGCGCAGCGGCGTTCGAACGCCTCATCGACAATAAGTTTCACACCAAGTACAACTGTAAAGGCTCCTGCGTTCGGGAAGGTAATTCGCAGGTAACTCCCGGAAAGCTAGCAGAGCAAAACCGAGATCCCAGCGACTTCGCGCGGCGCGTGCCAACAATTTCCGAAATCGTTTTAAGGAGAACCATGCAGTTCTGCAAAACAGTCCAAACCACGGTCCTCATCGCCGGTCTCGCCCTGGCCACGCCCTTCGCCGCTCGCCTTTCCGCGCAGCCACCATCCCAGCCCACCGCGCCCGGCCGCCCTTGGATGGACAAGACCCTCTCCCCCGACAAGCGCGCCGACATGGTCATCGAGCAGATGACCCTCGATGAAAAAATCCAAATGGTCCACGGCCAGGGTTGGGGAGTACTCCGCCCCGGTGCCTCCGTATCCCCCGGCCATAACTTTGGCGCAGGCTTCGTCATGGGCGTAGAACGCCTCGGCATCCCAGACATCAATGAAGCAGACTCCGCCGTCGGTGTTCGCATGGCCGCCTATCAGGGACGATACGCCACGCTGCTACCCTCCGCGCTCGGCGCAGCCGCCAGCTGGGACCCAGAAGGTGCCCGACTCTATGGCGACGTCATCGGCCGCGAACTCCGCGCCATGGGTTTCAACATGTCCATCGGCGGCGGCGTCGACATCACCCGCGAGCCCCGCAACGGCCGCAACTTTGAATACGCGGGCGAAGACCCGGTCCTCGCCGGCACCATGGTCGGCAACCTGATGAAAGGCCTGCAGGCTCAGCAGGTCATGGGCGACATCAAGCACTACGCCCTCAACGACCAGGAGACGGGCCGCAACGTCATGAGCGCCAACATCAGCAAGCGCGCCATGCGCGAGAGCGACCTTCTCGCCTTCCAGATTGCCATCGGCATCGCTGACCCGGCCGGCGTCATGTGCGCCTACAACCGCATCAACGGCGATTACTCCTGCGAAAACGACTACGCCCTCAATCAAGTCCTCAAGAAGGACTGGAACTTCAAGGGCTGGGTCCTCTCCGACTGGGGCGGCACCCACAGCACTAAAAAAGCGGCCCTCGCGGGCCTCGATCAGGACATGCCCGGCGACGACAACTACTTCAGCGACCCTCTGAAAGCGGCCGTCCAGAGCGGCGACGTGCCCCTGGCGCGGCTCAATGACATGGTCCACCGCATACTGCGCAGCATGTTTGCCGTCGGCGTCATCGACAACCCGCCCATGCCGCGCACCGTCGTCGATCCCTTCAAGGGTCGCGACGACGCGCAAAAGATTGCCGAAGAGTGCATCGTCCTCCTTAAGAACGCCGACAACCAACTCCCCCTCACCAACGCCGTCCACTCCATCGCCATTATCGGGTCACACGCCGATGTAGGCACCCTCTCGGGCGGAGGCTCCGCTCAGGTCGACTCCCCG
>DASWUZ010000271.1:0-3993 GCA_036401395.1 Acidisarcina sp. | reverse complement strand
CAGGGCTGTCTGAAGGCGAACGCGATCAAGATTTTGCGGTCCAAATTCCGATGGCGTGTTGCGCGCGAGGTGGTCATCCAATAGCCTCAGACGATGGACATTGCGAACCCATCGACGGGATCGGGACTTCCATCTCAAATCACCGACGCGCTCAAGCACGCGGCGCAGCAGGCGGCGGAACACGCTTATGCGCCCTATTCGAAGTTTCGCGTGGGGGCTGCGCTCCTGCTTGCCGATGGAAAGATCATCACCGGCTGCAACGTCGAAAACGGTTCCTTCGGATTGACGATATGTGCGGAGCGCTCGGCAGTGGTGCGTGCCGTAAGCGAACTGGGGCCGAAGATCCGGATCAAGGCCGTTGCGGTGGCGAATCTAAACGGTGCGGCGAGTCCTCCGTGTGGAGCTTGCCGACAGGTGTTGAGCGAGTTTGTCGCCGCCGATGCATTAGTTCTTTTCCCTGGGATCGCCGGGTGGGAGAGCGTTCCGTTCCGCGAGATTTTTCCTTTTAGTTTTGAACTTACACGCGGTGATTGAGAAGATGTCGGCAACCGGGACGCGGTCGGGTCGTGGGAGATATTTGGTGGGAGTTACGGAACAGAGATGAGCGGATCACTTCATCCTATAGACCTGATACGAAAAACCCGCGACGGGCGTGAACTCACTTCCGAAGAAGTGCAGTTTCTGGTCGCGGGGGCTGCGGCCCAGACCATTCCCGATGAGCAGCTATCGGCTTGGCTGATGGCGGCCTTGTTGCGCGGCCTCACAGGCGACGAACTGCATGCCCTCACTACTGCCATGCGTTTTTCGGGCGAGGTGTTCGATCCGTCGGCGTTGGGATGTTTTGCAGTGGATAAGCATTCCACGGGCGGAGTTGGCGACAAGACATCTTTTCTCGTTGCCCCGATCGCTGCCGCTGCCGGGCTGGTCGTGCCAATGATCAGCGGTCGCGCGCTCGGGCACACTGGAGGGACTCTCGATAAGTTGGAGAGTATTCCGGGCTACCGCACCGGGCTTTCTTTGGCGGAGATGCGGGCGGTGCTCGAAGAGTGTGGTGCGAGTATTGTCAGCCAGACCAGAAATCTAGTCCCTGCCGACCGCGTGCTATATGCGCTGCGCGACCGCACGGGCACGGTCGAAAGCCCCTATTTGATTTGCGCCTCGATCATGAGCAAGAAGCTGGCCGCAGGGCTCAACGGGCTGGTGTTGGATGTGAAGACGGGGTCGGGTGCGTTTCTAAAAGAACGCGAAGCAGGGCTCAACTTGGCCGCGCTTATGGTTGAGACCGGTGAGGCCGCGGGAACGCATACTGTCGCACTGCTCACCGACATGAACCAGCCGTTGGGGCGGATGGCGGGTAACTGGATCGAGATTCAGGAGTCTGTAGAGTTGCTCAAGGGAGAGCGGCATCCGCTGAGCGAAGACCTGCGCGAGGTCTCGGTGATTCTCGCTGGCTGGATGTTGCATCTCGGAGGTAAGGCCCAAACGGCTGAGGAAGGCCGGGCGCGCGCTGAGCAGACACTGACTAGTGGGGCGGCGTTCAAAGTGTTTGAGCGGATGGTGCGCGCGCAGGGTGGCAACGCTGATCTGTTTGCAGAGCCGGCAGCCTTTCACACTCCCCGCGCAAAGAAGCAGGTCATCGCCAGGGCCAGCGGATACGTGAGTAGCATCGATTGCGAGCAGGTAGGCTGGGCGGTGCAGCGGCTCGGCGCGGGACGAGAGCGCGCCGGGGAGCCGGTGGCGCCCCACGCTGGACTCGAGATGCAGGTGAAGCTCGGTCAGGGGATAGATCGGGGCCAGCCGCTTTGCATCATGTTCGCTGACGATCCCGCCAGGTTCACAGAACCCGAACGCCTCCTCACAACGGCCCTGCACATAGGCGTTGAGCCGGAAGAGGCCCCGCCCTTGGTTTCAGAAATTGTCACCATTCAAAATGCAGGTAAGTTCAAGCGCGAAAGACGGTATAAGAACATATAGCTGGCCCTGTCCGCCTGCGAAATCGCACACATTTTTGAGGAGAAACCTTGGCGCGATTTACCGGGATACTCGGGCTGCTGACGATGCTGCTACTCGCGTGGCTTTTCTCGACGAATCGGCGCGCCATCCGCTGGCGCACGGTGGCCTGGGGACTAGGCTTGCAGATGTTCTTTGCAGTGTTGGTGCTCAAGTGGACCTTTGGCCAGCGGATGCTCCATGGCGCGAGCCAGGCAGTCACTTCGTTGCTGGGTCATTCGGTGGAGGGCTCCTCCATGGTCTTCGGCCCGCTCGGTACGCCCGGCAATCCGCTGGCGGTGTTTGCGTTTGCGGTGCTGCCGACGATTATTTTCATCTCGGCATTTTTTGCGGTGCTCTATCACATCGGATTTATGCAGCAGGTCATCAAGGGGATGAGCTGGGTGATGCAGCGCACGATGGGGACGTCGGGGGCGGAGTCTACCAACGTCGCGGCAAGTATTTTCATGGGGCAGACTGAGGCCCCGCTGACGATTCGGCCGTTTCTCGCGGGTGCGACGCGGTCGGAGTTGATGACCATCATGACCAGCGGGATGGCGCATGTTTCCGGCGGCATCATGGCGGCTTACATAAGTTTTGGGATTAACGCGCAGGACCTGTTGTCGGCGGTAATCATGACTGCTCCAGGCACGATCCTGGTGGCCAAGATGCTGGTGCCTGAGACGGAAATTGCAGCGACGGCCGGCACGGTGACCATGCCTCCGAATGAAGAACACAAAAACGATAACCTGATCGCTGCCATCGCACGCGGGACCATTGACGGCGGTCAGCTGGCGTTCAACGTTGCCATCATGCTGATCAGTTTTCTTGCGCTGGTCGGGCTAGTGAATGCGATGCTGCTGGGCTTTTCGAATTTTGCATGGGCGCATGGGATGAGAACCCCCCACAGTCTTAACGCAATCCTCGGGTTCTTTGGGGCACCGGTTGCGTGGCTGATCGGGATACCGTGGCATGAGGCTCCGGCCATAGGTAACCTGCTGGGCACCCGCGCCGTGCTGAATGAGTTTGTCGCATACACCCAGCTCGGATTGCAGAAGGGCACGTTATCGCCGCGGACTTTTTCCATTGCAACCTTTGCGCTGTGCGGCTTTGCAAATCTTGGCTCCATAGGGATGCAGATCGGCGGCATCGGCGCACTGGCCCCGAACCGGCGCAATGATCTGGCCGCGCTCGGAGTACGCGCGATGCTTGCCGGGACGATGGCTAACCTGATGTCCGCTTCGATCGTGAGTGTGCTGATCCGGTGACGCGATGACTGTGCCCATTTACGAAAACGCCAGTACCGCCGCGGACTACATTCGCGAACGCATCGCTGTGGAACCTCGAGTGGCGATCGTTCTCGGGTCAGGTCTTGGCGCGATTGCGGACACCGTGGAACAACCCGTTTTAATCTCTTACGGGGACATCCCGCACTTCCCCCGCTCCACAGTCGAGGGTCATAGCGGCCGCCTCATGGTTGGCCTGCTTGCTGGAATTCCGGTGGCCGTGATGCAGGGACGCGTGCATGGATACGAGGGCTATTCGCCGTTCGAAGTCACTTTCCCGATGCGCGTGCTGGGGCGGCTAGGAATTGCCACCGTGGTTGTTACAAATGCAGCCGGGGGTATTCGCACGACTCTTAAGCAAGGGGAACTCCTGCTTATCTCCGACCATATTAACCTCACCGGAACCAATCCGCTGGTGGGGAAGAACGACGATCGCCTCGGGCCGCGCTTCTTCGATATGACCGAGGCATATTCCAGGCCCCTGCGAAAGCTAGCTCATGAAGCAGCCTCCCACCACGGCTTTGAATTGCAAGAAGCCGTCTATCTCGCCGTCACTGGGCCCAGCTATGAAACGCCCGCGGAGATTCGAGCCTTTCGCCACATGGGCGCAGACCTGGTTGGGATGTCCACCGTGCACGAGGTGATCGTCGCGCGACACATGGGTATCGATGTCCTCGGTCTGTCTTGTGTCACAAACATGGCTGCCGGTGTACTCGAC
>DASWUZ010000270.1:0-7699 GCA_036401395.1 Acidisarcina sp. | reverse complement strand
CGTTCCGCGATTACGCCCTTCACGCTGCCGACATCGGTGACCAGCTGCCCGGCCCGCAACACCGGGGCCATCTGATCGATCCACTCCAGGATGCTAAAAACCGGCCCCGCCAGAACGATCAGATCGCTCTTGGCCGCCGCCGTCATCGGGTCGCCCGTCACCTCATCGATGGCCCCACGGCTAAGCGCAACCGCAGCCCGCGCCGGGTCCTTGTCCCACCCAACCACGACTCCACCAAACCCACGCACACGCAGCGCCAACCCCACCGAAGCTCCAATAAGACCGGTGCCAACAATAGTGATCTGCCGGATGTTTGCAGCCATATGGGATGTGCTTCCTCTTAGCCTGAGACAAGGGGCACTAACCTCATTCGTGTTGCACCCCGGGGCAAGCTACGGACTATCTGATTTTTGATTTACGGTGATTTGAAAGAAAGTACTGGAAGCGCTTGGCACCCCGGGTGAACTCGTCGACGCGCGTTGAGCTAGCCAGCACTGTGACCTGGCGAAGCAAATCCTGCCGTTCACTGGAGGACATTTTTAATGTGTCCGTTTTAGCGGCAGTCTGATCGCTTATATCAACCGCGAGCAGCGCCGTCATGGAGACGACATTATCGAGATCCGTTGCCACATCTTTTCGATCTTGAAGTATTGACGCTAATTTATCGGCGAATGAGACCGACATCGCATTCTGGCCTTTCTCCGCATTCTCCGCAGCAGATGTCATTTCTGATCGAAGCTGAACTGCCTCCATCGCCAGCCGATTGAACACGGTGATAAGAGTGTGAATCGCCGTGTCTTCCGTTGCTTCCACGTCCTTATTCCCGGCGTCCGTGTTTTTGATTCTCCCAGTCAGAAACGAAGCACAAAGGTATCCGTTTACTGCAGTGGACATCTGAAGATTGGAGTGCAAGACCTGCGCCCCTATAGTGGTGGCCGAGGTGGGGGAGAACGACGCGGTCTGTTGCTCTGTGGCGCGATGCCCTATTTTCATCACCTTGATCACTTTCCTGAGGAGCACATACGAGGCAGAACCCGTAATGGCGTCAGTCTCAACCACAAGGGCGGCAGTACACTCCGTTGGCGCAACTCTCGGTGCCTCATCAACCTTGGCTGGCAAGACGCTGAGTTCTTCTTCGGTTTGACCGAACAGTGTCAATGTCGCCGACAAGAAACACGCGGAAAGTAGAATCAATATTTTTGCACGGGCCATGCGCGGAATTATACGTCCGGTGCACAAGAGTGGAAGATAGAGCGGTGCTCCCCATCCTGCCTACTGAAAAGGCTGTCACAACCGACCAGTCCGCAAACAGTGATTATTCAAGGCCTGCTCAGCCGATCCTCCGCCCGACCGCAGGAGCAATAATCCTAAGCTGCCCCATCAACTCATCAAACTGCGCAGGAAAGAGCGACTGCGCACCATCCGAAACAGCCTTATCGGGATTAGGATGAACCTCCATCAACAGCCCATCCGCCCCAGCCGCCACTGAAGCGCGCGCCATCGGCGCCACCAGATCCCGCCGCCCCGTGCCATGCGAAGGATCGCCCAGCACCGGCAGATGCGACAGCTTCTTCAAAATCGGGATCGCTGAAATATCCATAGTGTTCCGCGTATACGTCTCAAACGTGCGAATGCCCCGCTCGCAGAGCATGACCTCATAATTCCCGCCCGACAGGATGTACTCCGCCGACAGCAGAAACTCCTCTATGGTGGCCGCGATGCCGCGCTTCAGCAGCACCGGTTTGCGCACCAGCCCCAGTTCGCGCAGCAGGTTGAAGTTCTGCATGTTGCGCGCCCCGACCTGCAGCACGTCGACATAGGGAAGCATTAACTCGATCTGCGAAATCTCCATGACCTCGCTGACAATCAGCAGGCCGGTCGCATCTCCCACTTCGCGCAGCAGCTCCAGCCCCTCGAGGCCCATACCCTGAAACGAATAGGGCGAGCTGCGCGGCTTGAACGCGCCACCGCGCAGGAACTTCCCGCCCGACGCTTTGACCGCCTCGGCGCTCGTGAAAATCTGCTCCCGCGACTCGACCGAACAGGGCCCGGCCATCACCACCACCTCGTCGCCGCCGATCGTGACTCCGTTGGCGAAGGTGATCACCGTACCGTCCGGCGCAAACCCGCGGCCCGCGAGTTTATACGGCGAAGAGATGCGATGGGCATCCATCACCCCGGCCAGCACCGCAAAATCCTTCACATCAAAATGCGCCGGCGTCCCCACCCCGGCAAGAATGGTCTGCACCGCGCCCGTAGTCCGATGAACGTTGAACCCGAGATCAACCAGGCGTTCGATGACGTCCTGGATCTGCTCCTCGGTAGCTGCTTCCTGCATTGCGACGATCATTCCTATCTTCCTGTCTGAACAAAGTCTGGTTGGCAAAGTCGTACTTTGAAGGGGCACGGCTTCAGCCGTGCCATAGTGCATTGAAGAAATGCGGCTTTAGCCGCTGAGGGGAGGCTGCCTCAAGGCCGGGTGCCCCATTCATGCGCAGCATGAGTGGGTACGCGAAGCGTCCGCTCTTACTGGAGGGAGGCGGTGATTCAACCCTCGCATGAACCAACCCAATCAAAGGCGGGCTTTACCCCAGCCTCCCTCAAACTCTACGTCCCCAACCCAAGTCTATCCAGGCCCGACCCGGCTGGTCAGCCGCTCCGTAACTCGCCCCCGTCCTTGACCGCGCCCTCTCTCCGCGAAGCAAGCTCATCCCGCTGTAGCGCCCGCATTACATCGATGATCCGCTCATAGATATGTGTCAATTCAATATCCGGCAGCGGCCCAGGATTCGAAGCCCGTACATTCTCATAAATCACGCGCTCACGATTAGGCTCATACACCGGCAGTGAAGTAGCCCGCTTCAACTGCCCAATCTGCTGCGCACACCGAGCCCGCTCACTGATCAAAGTCACCAGCTCCCGGTCCAACTCATCAATCCGCCGCCGCAGGTCCTCTATTTCCATGGTCGTTCCTTTTGTCGTGCCAATATCGCGAGGAGGCGTGATTAGCCATCAAATTCAATCAGTCAATCATCTGGGGTTTTCCGCAAACTCGATGTCGTCGGCGATTAGGGCTACTCTCTCGTCCCCTTTGTGACTGATTCGGCCAGTTATTGTCGCGATATTTGATTTTCGTCTGGGATTTGGAAGGAAAAACTCGAGGCCAGGATGTTTAGCGTTAAATGCATTGGAATATTGCACCGTAAGAATCGCTTTGTAATAACTGTCGTAGATCATCGACCCTTCTTTGCCCCACCAGAAGTGGCCTTTCACGGAAATTGCCTTACCCTCGAGCTTGGTGGCTGCCTCTTTTGCAGCGGCTACGGAATACACCTGTATGTTGACTTGAGCGGCTGCGGGTCGATTTCCTGCTATGAACAACAGGGCCAAGACAATTCTTGTAGCGGTGGACAAAACTAAACGCGACGAGTGGGATGCCCGAGTCGATAGCTTTGTCATGGAAGTAAATCTTAATCTAGAGGGCCAGTGCGGGCGTCTCGCGCAGGCCCTTGATAAATCGGGAGACCGCCCCCGGAGCCTCCGCCGGAGCCGACTTCTCAATAATCGCAACCAGCGCACTCCCGACAACAGCAGCGTCGGCAAACTCGCCCAGCGCTGCCACGTGCTCCGCGGTCGAGACGCCGAATCCAACCGCAATCGGCAGCTTAGTAAACTGGCGCAGCCGCCGAACAAGCTGCTCAGCATCGGACGCCAGCGTAGTCTGCGCGCCGGTGATGCCCATCCGCGAGATGGCGTAGACGAAGCCTTCGGAAACAGCGGCAATGGCCTTGAGTCGCGCGTCGGTGCTGGTGGGCGCTGCGAGGAAAATTGGAGCGAGGTGATAGCGATGAAGGAGGGGGAGGTATACGCCGACCTCCTCGACAATCATGTCGGTGATCAGAACGCCGTCGACCCCGGCCCGTTCCGCCGCCGCGCAAAACTTCTCCAGCCCAAACCGCAGCACCGGGTTGAAGTAAGAAAAAATAACCAGCCCGGCATCCGGCCGAGCGGCCCGCAATTCAGCGGCCAGCCCCAGCACGTCGGCCAGAGTAGTCCCGCCGAGAACCGCCCGTTCACTCGCCCGCTGAATCACCGGCCCATCTGCCAGCGGATCGCTGAACGGAACCCCCAACTCGATCACATCCGCGCCAGCATCGATCGCGGCCAGCGCAATCGCCCGCGTAGTGGCAACATCAGGGTCGCCAGCCGTCAAATAAGCAACCAACCCTGGCTTGTTCTTGAACCGAATCGCCATCTGCCTACGAAGCTCCCTGCAAATTCAGCTCGCGCGCGATAATCCCCATGTCCTTATCGCCGCGCCCCGACACATTCACCACGACAATGTCCTCGCGTCCCATCGTAGGCGCCAGTCGAATGCACTCCGCCACCGCATGAGCACTCTCGAGCGCCGGCAAAATGCCCTCCGTCCGCGCCAGCACCACCGTGGCCTTCAGCGCCTCGTCATCCGAAGCAGACAAATACTCCGCCCGCCCCGAATCATGCAGCGCCGCGTGCTCCGGCCCGATCGACGCATAGTCCAGCCCCGCCGACACCGAATGGGTCAACGAAATCTGCCCCGCATCATCCTGCAGCACATAGGAAAAAGTCCCCTGCAGCACGCCCGGCGAACCACCTTCAAACCGCGCCGCGTGCTCGCCAAGCCCCGGCCCGCGACCACCCGCCTCGACCCCGATCAACCGCACATTCTTATCGGAAATAAATTCATAGAACGCGCCTATAGCGTTCGAACCTCCGCCAACACAGGCGATCACCGCAGTCGGCAGCCGCCCTTCCTTCTCCAGAATCTGACCCCGCATTTCGCGGCTGATCACGCGATGAAAATTCCTCACCATGGTCGGATAAGGGTGCGCACCCAGCACACTCCCCAGCAGATAATGCGTCGTCCGAACGTTGGTCACCCAGTCCCGCATCGCCTCGTTGATCGCGTCCTTGAGCGTCTTTGACCCGGAGCTGACCCCGCGCACCTCGGCACCCAGCAGCCTCATGCGGTAGACGTTGAGTTCCTGGCGGCGCATGTCCTCATCGCCCATGTAGACGACGCACTCAAAACCAAGCAGCGCGCACACCGTGGCCGTAGCCACCCCGTGCTGCCCCGCGCCGGTCTCGGCAATCACCCGCCGCTTGCCCATGCGCCGTGCCAGCAGCCCCTGGCCAATGCAGTTGTTAATTTTGTGTGCGCCGGTATGAAGGAGGTCTTCGCGCTTCAAATAAATCTTCGCCCCGCCGAGATGCTCTGTCAGTCTCGACGCAAAATAAAGCGGTGTAGGACGGCCGGCAAAATCCCTCAGCAGCAAGTCCAGCTCGGCATGAAAGGCCGGGTCCGCATCGGCCGCTGCGTATGCCAGCTCCAGCTCTTCGAGCGCGGCCATCAGCGTCTCGGGCACATAGCGCCCGCCGTACGCGCCGAAGCGGCCCGGCACTGCCTTAGTCCCCATCACCTCGACTACCTGAGCTTCCATCATTTCGCTCGCAGGAGTCATCGCATTTCCTCCCCACACAAACCCAGCTTGAAGTCAGCAGATCCGAGCCCGAATATTCAGGTTACGCCATCAGTGCGGCTAAGGCTCGCCACAGAGAGGCTACTCCGGCCATTAGACTGGGCCTCTAATCACGTTTGGGGGATTGAGGAACGGGTGGGGCTGATTGGGATGCGAAGTCGGCGCATCTGTGAGCGCTGAATGACAGAGTGGCGTATTCCAACTCTGCCGGTTCAAACATGAAGGTTGGCCGAGGATGAAACCATTTGCACGCGGTACACGCCCATCCTAGCGCTCCAGGATAGGTACGTTCTACCATCTTGCGCTTTGAGGCCATGACGCAGTCTAACCCAAAGGTCGCTAGACTTTAGTAACTACTCAAATCAGTTCTTTTTTATGACCCCTAGTTGCCATGCCTGTATGACCCGGTCGATCTCCCGCCCTCGCATTCTCGATAAAGAACTTGACGCGCGCCGCGTCTTTCTTCCCCGGCGCAGATTCGACGCCCGTGACAATATCCACTCCCCAAGGCTCCAGCACCTTGATTGCGTCGCCAACATTTTCGGGTGTCAATCCACCCGCGACGACCATGTTGAGATAGGGCGCATTCCGCGCAAAAGCATCGCGCGCCCCCGCCCAATCGAAACTGGTCCCCGTTCCGCCCACCGCTTTCGCCGTTCGCGAGTCCACGAGGACACCATCAATCTCCGCGCATCCATGCATCGCCTTAAGTTGCGAGTCAAGATCGGCAGAATAATTGAGCGCTCGCAGCAGCCTGAACTGACCCCCACCCAGCCCCCCACCCAGCCCCCCAGAGAAGTAGTGCCGCAAACGCGAGGGCAAATTCGCATCGCTCAGAGTGTGGAGTTGAACTCCCGTTAAGCCGCATTCGAGCACGGTGCTTACTACCGTATCGAAATCTGCATCGACGAATACACCGTAAGTCTCGACATGCTCCGGCAAGTGCGGCGTGATTTCCCTTACCTGCTCCACAGTGACTCGGCGAGGGCTCTCCGCAAAGACGAATCCGAGCGCATCCGCGCCACATTCAGCCGCGAACAGCGCATCCTCAGGGTTCGTATTACCGCAGATTTTGATCCACATCGTGAACGCGCCCCATGACACAACGCTCATCAGACAAGAGCGCATCGCCAAACACAGCAGCTATCAGGACCTAGGCAAACAGCAGGCACTGGGGCTTCGCGATCTTCATATTGACCGCAGTCGAACCCAGCTTGCCACTCGTCGCGTCCCGCTGAATCGCGGAGATGACGTCCGAATCCTGGTTCGCCACCAGCAGCCACTTCTCCGAAGGATCGAGCGCGATATGCCGCGGCGTCTTGCCCCCGCAGTCGCAACGGTCGGCCAGCGTCAGCTTGCCCGTCAGCGGATGCACCATGAGCGTCGCTACAAAATTGTTGTCCCGCACGGCCGCGTAACCAAACAAGCCGCTGCGATCAAACACCAGCTCCGAAGCCCGCGCCACGCCCTTGAAACCCTCGGGCAGCAGCTCCAGTCTTTGCAGCGCCGTAAACTGGCCTGTAGTCTGCTTCCACCCAAAAACATCGATCGTCGAGTTGAGCTCATTGACGCAATAGACCCACGGCCCGATCGGATGAAAGCGCAGCGCGCGGGGCCCCGACGCGGGGGCGAGTTTTAACTCGGGGGGAGTCGCCGGAGTCAGCGCCCCCGCCGCCCAATCCAGGTGATAGATGTGCAGGCAATCGAGGCCAAGGTCGTTCACGAAAACAAACCGGTTGTCGGGCGAGACCGTGACCCGGTGCGCGTGCGGGGAGTCTTGCCTGTCAGCGACGGGGCCATGCCCTTTGTAGTGGAACTGCGAAACTGCCGGGCTCAGGCGCCCATCCGCACCCAGCCGAAAAGAAGCCGCGCTTCCACCCGTATAGTTGGCGGCAAAGACTGCCGTGCCCGACTGGTCGACGGCCACGTGGCAGGTCGAGGCGCCGTGCGCCGAAACCGTATTTACATACGTCAGGCTCGCTCCATCCACTTTGAAACTGCTGACGCTCCCCGTCTTCTCACCCGCTGCCGCCCCGGCGTCGGCCCCGGAAGCAACATAGTTATCAATCTCGTTGGCCGCGATCAGCATCTTCTTGTCCGGTGAAAACGCCAGGAACGTAGGGCTCGCCGTCTTCGCCGCCAGCGCGACCAGCGTCAGCGATCCCAGCGTGGGATCAAAG
>DASWUZ010000269.1:0-2033 GCA_036401395.1 Acidisarcina sp. | reverse complement strand
CCAGCGCGCGACGACGATGGCGAACCGCATTCCCGCGGCTGAGAGGTCGCCTTCGATGGCGATGGGTCTGCCGGCGAGGGGGTCGGTCCACTCCCAGAATGCGAAGTGGAGGCCAGGGACGGGCTCGATGGTGAAGAGGCGAGACTTCCAGCGTGTATCGACAACGGGAGTCGCTTTTTCGGGGGGTTCGCCGTTGGCGGCCAGCCAGCCTGAGGCGATCTGGTGGACCGAATCGAGCCCGCTCACTTCGATCAGGATTTCGGGCGTTGCGGGTAGTTCGCCGTCTACGAATTCGAGGTTCCCAAGCGGTGCAAGAAAGGGGCGACTCCGGCTGGTGGGTTCATTCCAGCCCTTGCCGGGTTCCAATCCTAGGGCAGAAAAAAAGCTGGTCAGCTTGTCAAAGATCGCGGGAGACGGAGCCTGCCGCACGATCGTAATGCCCTTGATCATTCTTTGACTTTATCAGGTACCTCGGTGGGAGCCAGGGCGACACGGCCCGCACCACTGCCTGCGCGGCGGCCGAAAAAGCTTGCGTAATCATCCACAATATTGAGTCACAGGCGCCACAATCACGGCAGCGCGAATGCGATATACATTCCACCAACGGGCGACTTTGGGTCGCGACCACCGCTGCTGGCGATCACTACATATTGCTTGCCGTCGATGGCATAGGTGGACGGTGTGGCCATACCGGCGAAGGGAAGTACCGTCTCCCAAAGTAACTTGCCAGTAGTACTGTCGAAGGCGCGAAACTTACGGTCGTAGACGGTGGCTCCTATGAACACGACTCCGCCGGCGGTCACGATGGGCCCGCCGTAGTTTTCCGAGCCAGTATTGGTCATTCCTTGGGCGGCCAGCGTCGGATACTCGCCGAGCGGAATCTTCCAAAGATATGCGCCGGTATTGAGATTGATTGCGCTGAGAGTGCCCCACGGCGGTGAGATCGCGGGATAGCCGTCCGGGTCGAGAAATTTACGATAGCCGGTGAAGCGGTAGTTCACGGTACCGCCTCCAGCCATGACGTAGTTGGGCTTGGACGTGAGATCGATCCCGATGGCCCGGAGCAGCGCGTCGAGGTCTGCGCCCTGGATGTCCGGCTGCGCCGGCATTTTGCCTTTGCCTTCATGAATGATCGCCACAGCCTGAGCGATCGATAGCCTTTGGCCTACTCCGACAAGCGTCGGGAACGAGGGCGGAGTGCCTTCCATCTGTTCGCCGTGACAAAGCGCGCATCTTTCTTGATAAAGTGCGCTGCCGTTTGGATTTGCGGCTTCCGGGAGCTTCACTGCTGGCGCGGAAGGGAGTTCTTTCGCGTCTATCGGGGCTCCGGCCACGGGAGGCGACTCCAAGAATCGAAGCAACGACGTGAGTTGGCCCGAGTCGAGTGAGGGCAGCGCGGGCATGCGGCCTTTTCCGTGTTGAATGACATCGATAATTTGCGGATCGCTGAGGCGCGTTTCGATGTCGAGCAAGGATGGGAACGCCGGCGGTGATCCGGCACGGTCGGATCCATGGCAGACGGCGCATTGCGATTGGTAGGCGTCGGCCCCGGGATTGCCGCTAGGCTTGTCTTCTTCGAGGCCTCCGGTCCACGCCATCTCGTTGGCGTTGACGTACAGCACCCCAGTGGAAGGATCGACCGCCGGGCCGCCCCATTCCGCTCCGCCGTCGAAGCCTGGGAAGACGACGGTCTGCCCATTCACGACCATTGGTACAAACTGACCGTCACTGCGAAAGGTGCGAAACTCTTTTACCGCCCACTCGTGCGCTGCCGGGGTGCGGGTGGTCAACATGTCTTCGGTGAGACGCTGGCGGCCATACGGTGCGGGAAATACCGGCATGGGCTGGGTCGGCGATGTGACTTCGCCGGGCACTGTGCTGGCCGGGTAGCAGTGCTCCTCAATCGGGAAGAGCGGCTTACCGGTGGTGCGATCGAAGAGATAAAGCACACCCTGCTTGGTTGTTTGCGCGAGCGCATCAACGCGATTGCCATTGCGCCTGATTGTGACGAGCGCGGGTGGCGCAGGGAAGTC
>DASWUZ010000268.1:0-9613 GCA_036401395.1 Acidisarcina sp. | reverse complement strand
CTCCAGCCCGACGGCCTCCTCGCCGGCAACCTCACCATCCTCAACACCGTCTCGCTGCCCCTACAGATCACCAGTCCGGCCATCCCCATCAGCGACGGCATGCACAATAAGATGGCCTTCGCCGACGACAACACCCTGTGGATCGGCTCAGCTCTCTGCCACCAGGGGGAACGCGGGCCCAATGGCAGCTGCCTGACCATGTTTGACACGGGCACCAACACAGTAAAGCTGATGCCGCCCTACAAAGGGGACGCGACCGGCCTGGCCCCAATCCTGGGCCTGCACAAGATCTACACCGCCGAGGGTGGCCAGATTTACATCTACAACACCACCGACGGCACCCAGCGCGACAACCAATACGTCACCGTCAACGATGTCGCCTCCGACATCACTTACATGGACGCGCCCTCCGACTTCTCCAATACGACCTACTAGATTGAACCTATGAGCGCAGCAGAGGCGAAGCCCGCGCCGGAGCCCGTTCCCCCCCCCGCCCAGGCCGACATCCTGGCCATAGCCGCGCATCGCGATGACGTGGAACAGACATGCGGCGGCACCCTGCTGCGGATGAAATCACTAGGCCTAAAAACTGCAATTCTAGATTTGACGCAGGGTGAGGGCGGCACTCGTGGTTCCGCTGCGGAGCGCGCCGCCGAAGCTGTGGAAGCTGCGCGCATTTTAGGCGTGGTGTGGCGCGACGCGCTCGACATCCCCGACGGCCGGGTCGAAAATACCTATGAAAATCGCCTGAAGGTCGCCACCGTCCTCCGGCAGATACGCCCGCGCGTCGTCATTCTCCCTTACTGGACTGGCCGCCACCCCGACCACTACACCACCTCGACACTCGGCTATGAATCCTGCTTTCTCGCCGGCCTCGCCCGCGTCGATACGGGTGCCGCGCCCCATCGGCCCTTCAAAATCATCTACGCCAGCCTGTATGCCGACGTCAGGCCCAGCTTCGTGGTCGATATCTCTCCCTTTATCGAGGAGCGCCTCGCCGCCCTCATGGCCTATCGATCCCAATACGCTAATCAGGACGAGGGCAGCGCCCTCTTCGTCCCCGAGCACGATATCCGCGAACGCACCCTAGCAGAAGCTCGCCACTATGGCCTGTTAGGCGGTGTCCGCTACGCCGAGCCCTTCGTCCAAAAGGAAATAGGCCTGGTCAACGACCTCTCCCTGATACCAGTGCAGTCCATCTAATTCGTTCGACTTGAATTTCGTGGCCGAAGCGGAAGCGCGACCGCCACAGACCCAGTGGGACATGGATTCTTCGACGAGCAACCCTTGGACGAAGCAATAGCTCCAGATTTTTTACCGCTACTTCCGGTTCAGAGCACTCTCGTCAAAGCTTTTGAGCAGATCGGCCACGTTCGGGTAGACCTCGATGCACCCGGCGTCTAACAGCTCCCTTTCGCTCCATCCCCCTGTAGTGACCCCGATCGTCTTCACCCCAGCCTTGCCCGCGGCTTCAGCGTCATAAGGGGTGTCCCCGAGCGCGAGCGCGTCCGCAGCCTCCACGCCAGCCTTCTTCAATGCAACCTGAAAAATATCGGGATGGGGCTTGGCGCGCTCGGCGTCGTCGGCCGTGGTCTCTTCATCGATCAAGTTCTCCATGCCCACAATTTTCTTGTAGGCCTTGAGCCCGTCTTTGTCCGAGGAGGACGCCAGGGCGAGCGCGATACCCTTCTCCTTCAAACGCTGGAGAAACTCTCGCGCCATGGGCAGCGCCTTCACCTGAGCCAGATACTTCTCCTCGAAAATCTTTTTTCGCCGCTCTTTAAGCCGCTCCTCGATAGACTTCCTCTGCTCCTCGTCAGGCACGAACACTGGAATCAACTCATCGCCGCCCTTGCCAATCTGACGGCGCGCCTCCTCCAAATCAACTTGGATCCCCTCACTCGCGAAGGCGTCCTTCCAGGCCGCAGCATGGAGCCAGTTGCTATCCACAAGCGTCCCGTCAATATCGCACAACAATGCCTTGATCAATCCCGCCCCTCAGCTCTCCGTTTGCACGGTATGGTTCCGCGCCAACTCAAGTAGGATGCTCCTCGCGCAATAACGCACCCCAAGGCCGGTATGCCGGCAGCCAGAAACCGTCACCTGGCCGCCACTCAGGGATCCGGGGCAATATGGCGCGCCAAACTTGCGATCGAACCTGGGTTAAGCGAGTGGCAATTTACCCGTTAATAGAACGCCCATAGGGTCACTTTCTGGACCGGAGATCGATCTTGGATGTTTCGACCCGCGTTTACGTGTCAAAGCGATGATATATATCGAAATTTAGGGACCTTGATTTGCCCTCAAATCGCTGAGTGCACGGCAACTTAGAAGACGACCGTCTTATTCGCGTAGCAGAGAATCCGGTGCTCCAGATGCCACCGCACCGCGCGCGAGAGCACGATCCGCTCAAGGTCGCGCCCCTTCTGAATCAGGTCATCGATCTGATCGCTGTGCGAGATGCGCGTCACGTCCTGCTCAATGATGGGTCCATCGTCCAGCACCTCGGTTACGTAGTGGCTGGTCGCTCCGATGAGCTTCACCCCGCGCGCGAAGGCAGCATGGTAAGGCCTCGCACCCGTGAAAGCCGGTAGAAATGAGTGATGAACGTTGATGATCCGCCGCGGGAAGTGGTCGACAAAAGCAAGACTTAGTATCTGCATATAACGCGCGAGGACGATCAACTCGACTGAACTTGCGGACAGGAGTTTTAGCTGTGTGTCTTCCGCCTCAGCGCGCGTCTGGGGCGTAACGGGCACATGGTGGAAGGGGATGCCGTAAAAGTTTGCCAGAGTCTCCGCTTCGCGATGATTGCCCACCACCGAGGCGATTTTGCAGTGAAGTTCGCCAGAAGCGTGCCGAAGCAGCAGGTCGGCGACGCAGTGCAGGTATTGTGAAACGAAGATAGCGACGACCGGTTTGCGGTCCCCATATTCGAGTTGCCAGGCCATATAATGGGCCTCCGCGACGGTGGCGAAGGCCGCGCGGAACTGCGATTCGTCTAGTCGAAAGCCTGCCAGGTCGAATTCCACACGCATGAAAAAGAGGCCGAGTTCGTGGTCCTGATGCTGATCTGCATGCAGGATGTTGGCGTCGTGGGCCAGCAGAAAGTTCGCGATTGCGGCGACCAAGCCCCTGCGGTCAGGGCAGGTGATGAGCAGGATTGCGGTTTGAGACATGCGGCGGCGCGGCCCTTCAGAAACTGAGTTGTCCCATTGTAGAAGGCGAGCTCTCGCAAAGGCTTTTGAAGGGAAGGCGGAGGCAGAGTCGGTGAGGCGGACCTCAGTCCCGGGTTGTGCCGAGCGGCATAGGGCCGGTGGCGAAGACCTGCTCCGCCCGGCCGCTGGCAACTTTATAGATCGCGAACTGGCGGTCTGTTTCTCCTCGAAGTTCGAAAATCAGTTCGGCGCGGTTGTCTCCGTCGGTATCGGCTGCATCGACCAGTCGCATCCGGGGCGTGACATCGAGGTGAGCATCATCGGCTACGGACTGCAGCAGCACATGCGGCACGCCGTAGAAATCTGGCTGCGCAATGATGGTCACGTCTTTTTGCGCACTGCCCTGCCCGGCGCGCGCTGTGAGGACCAGTGTGGAACCGCCGCTGTAGGATAGTTCAAAAGCATTGAATACCTCGTCGGTGAGCACGACTGAAGGGGGCTTGGGCACTGCTCTTTTCGCGGACGTAGTACGGGAGGTAGCCGTCTTAGCGCCGCCGGATTTGCGCGGCACTGTTATGGCGGGATCTGTAACAGAGCGGCTTCCATTTGTGGCGCTCGCGATGGCCTTGAGTGCGAGATCTTCCAGGGCCGCTTTCATCTTCAGCGCATCGTTTGGGTCTGCCCAGTGGTATACGAAGGGGTGTTCGTCGCCGCCAGTTGCGTCTGAGATCGCCGCCATCTGCTGCAGGTCGGCCGGCATTCCGATGAGCTTGCTGGCGAACAACGCCGCGTCCCCGGCTTCGGGGCGGCCCCTGTGCAGATCGGGGCGATCAGGATCGCGTTCGCTCGTGCCCGCAGTCACCACCGCGGTCTTCGTGCCGCTGCGCTTGTGGAGCGTGGGACGGTCAGGGTCAGGGTCCTCCCCAGCCGCTGCATTGCCGCCGCCATCGCCTTTCGATCCGCTAGCCACGTCTGGACTGGCCGAGTCCGAATTCCCCGAGTTCCCCGCTCCCCGTTTATGCAGGGTAGGCCGGTCCGGGTCCGGCGTGTCAGCCTTGGCCTCCGACGCTGGCGCTGTCTTGCTGTCCGGCACGGTTCCAGCGCTGTCGCCTTTCTCCGAGGATCTATCGCTTTTAGACTTGTTGGAAAAGGAGGGGCGGTCTGGGTCGACCTCCGTAACCACCCTCGGCGGCGTCTTCGACGGCTTCGACTTCGAGGCCTTCTTAGCTGTAGCAGGATGCCACATGCCATAACCAAACCAAGTGCGGTTTACCTGCCCGGGGCGAAAGATTACGAACGTTCCCTGAGGGACGCCTGCGTGTTGCAGTTCGTACTCTGTGCCATCTTCGACTGCCAGCGGCTCTGGCTTGGCCAGGTAAAGGCCGCCGTCCTGGTAGCGCTCACCGTCCCACACGGCGATGGGAACGATGCGGCTTGCGCTGGGCTTGCCCGGCTCACCGACCCATTCGAGCACTGCGGTAGAGCGCAGTTTTTGCTCGCTCGACTGAGCAGGCTTTTTGGCCGGAGAGCCCGGGTACTGTGCAAACATCGGTAGAGGGGCTGCGACGGAGAGCAGCGCCGCCATAGCGGCCGTCCCCACCCTCGTCCGCTGTCCCCTTACCGATCTAAAGCAATGTTTCATGACTCCCCGTACGATGCGAGAACTCGCGCTTTGATTGATTCCGTGGCATGAGCAAATAGCGAGGGTTAGACAACGCACAGCTTCTTCGGCCTCAACCATTAGACTGTAAAAGGAAAGCGCTGATCCGGCGCTACACCGGAGGCTTTACTAAATGAAGGAACACGACCTTGTAAAGGATTTCACACTTCAAAACGAGCAGGGAGCCACCGTCCGCCTTTCAGACTTCGCAGGCAGACCGGTGGTGCTCTTCTTTTATCCCAAAGCGGATACTCCCGGCTGCACGATCGAGGCCTGCGGCTTCCGCGATATCTTTGAGGCCATTCAGAAGGGCGGCGTGGTCGTCCTCGGCATCTCGCGCGATACACCCCACTCACAGAAAAAATTTAAAGACAAATACAAGCTGCCCTATACACTCCTCGCTGATGTAGACGAAGTAGTGTGCAAACAGTTTGATGTTCTCAGGGAAAAGAACATGTATGGGAAGAAAGTGATGGGGATTGAGCGCACCACGTTTCTGATCGGGCCGGACCAGAGGCTGCTGAAGATCTTTCCCAAGGTTAAGCCTGAGGGGCACGCGGAAGAAGTGCTCAGAGCGATCAAGGCAGCTAAAGCAGCCTGACAGAAAGGGAGGGCCGCAGAGAACTTTTTGGCAAGTCTGGCCCTCAGAGCCGGGACATCGTGCTGCCGAGGGAGCTTTTTGGCGCAAGGTGATGCGCCAGGAAAGCCTGATGCAAGCACCTTCATTTGGTTACAGCCTTGCACTGAGTTTTCGGTTTGCATCTCAAGTCGCGTGCGGAATTATCCTGCATGGAGCCATGGCCGGTCGCAAACGCAAATCGGGTGAGGATTTGAGGGTGGCTGAAAATGCTGCTAATGCCATTCGTACGCCTGTCGCCGACGATGCTTTGACTCCCGCTGATGATTCGGTATTGCAACTCTTCCATCCTGTCACTGCTTCGTGGTTTCGCGCAGTGTTTGACCACCCTACTGCGCCGCAACGGCTTGGCTGGCCGGCGATTGCGCGTGGCGAGAGCACGCTGATCCTCGCGCCGACTGGCACCGGCAAGACGCTTACTGCTTTTCTTTGGTGCCTGGATCGATTGATGCTACAGGACCATGATCCCGGCCGTGGGCCGGCGGGCAGGGATGGCAAAGGCGACGAAGGGCGTGGTGGCGAAGGCTGCAGGGTGATTTATATCAGCCCGCTGAAGGCGCTTGCGGTCGACGTGGAGCGGAATCTTCGTTCGCCGCTGGCGGGGATTGTGAATATGGCGCGGCAGCAGGGTGTATCGGTGCGGCAGCCTGAGATAAGCGTGCGGACGGGGGACACTTCGCAGAAGGAACGCGCCCGGTTCCGGCGGCATCCTGCGGAGATATTGATTACTACGCCGGAGTCGCTTTATCTGCTGCTGACTTCGGATGCGGCGGCGGGGCTGCGGTCGGTGGATACGGTGATCGTCGATGAGATCCACGCGCTGGTGCCGACTAAGCGCGGCGCGCACATGGTTCTTTCGCTGGAACGGTTGGAGGCCATTGCGGAGCGGCCGATCCAGCGGATCGGGCTCTCGGCTACACAGCGGCCGCTGGAAGAGGTCGCTCATTTTCTTGCTGGTGCGGAGCATGGGGCTTCTTCGCGTGGGGGCGAAAGGTCGGCACTGACTTTGGAGGCCGGCGAGCGATCGGGGTTGTTCGCGAATGTGAGTGATGCGGTCGATGGGGATGCTGCGAGTTCGGACGCGCCGGTGGTTTATCGGCCCGTAACGATCATTAATGCGCAGGAGCCAAAGCGGCTTGATTTGACGATTGAAGTTCCGGTCGAAGACATGGCGCGGCTGGGGCAAATAGAAGAGGTCTCGAGCGGTGCGGCCTCGGGCGCGCCGAAGCGGACTTCGATCTGGAGCGCGATTCATCCACGGCTGCTTGAGATTGTGCGGGCGCGGCAGTCCACTTTGATTTTTGTAAATAGCAGGCGGGTAGCGGAGCGGTTGGCTGGTGCGTTGAATGAATTGGCGGGTGAGCCGCTGGCGCGGGCGCATCACGGTTCGCTGGCTGCGGGGCAGCGGTCGGAGATTGAAGAGCTGCTGAAGGCCGGCAACATCAAGGCGCTGGTCGCCACTTCTTCACTTGAGCTTGGGATCGATATGGGCGCGATCGATCTCGTGATTCAAATCGAGGCTCCGCCGTCGGTGGCGAGCGGCATGCAGCGGATTGGACGCTCGGGGCACCACGTTGGCGCGGCGAGCGAGGGGATCATCTTCCCGAAGTATCGTGCAGACTTGGTGGCGTGCGCGACGGTGACGCGCGCGATGCACGAGGGGCTGGTGGAGTCGACGCGGTTCCTGCGCAATCCTCTGGATGTGCTGGCACAGCAAATTGTCGCGACTGTGGCGCAGCCGCCGTTCCTAAGTTGGACACCGCGAAAGAAGGGCGAGCCTGCTCCGCCGGCGCAAATTGGAGTCGAAGACCTTTTTGCTATCGTGCGGCACTCGGCGCCGTTCTCTTCGCTGAGCCGGACGGCGTTTGAGGGGGTGCTTGATTTGCTGGCGGGGCGGTACCCTTCGGATGAGTTTGCAGAGCTGCGACCGCGGATCACGTGGGACCGCATCCACAATGTGCTCACGCCGCGCGAGGGTGTAAAGAGCCTTGCCATTCTGAATGGCGGTACGATTCCGGACCGCGGTTTGTATGGGGTTTTCCTCTCGGGAACGGCTGCCGGCAAGCCGGTGCGGGTGGGCGAGCTCGATGAGGAGATGGTGTTCGAGAGTCACTCCGGGGATACGTTTATTCTGGGTGCGTCGACGTGGCGCATTGATGAAATTACGCATGATCGCGTGCTTGTCAGCCCTGCGCCGGGCGAACCGGGGAAGATGCCGTTCTGGCATGGAGATCAGGCGGGCCGGCCGCTTGAGTTTGGCCGGCGTATCGGAGCGCTGACGCGCGAGTTGCGCGAAATGCCGCGCAATGCGGCGATCAGCCGGTTGACGCGCGAGCATGATTTGCAACCGGGAGCGGCTGAAAATCTGGTCCGCTATCTGGCCGATCAGGAAATTGCAACCGTGGCTGTGCCAGATGATCGCACCATTGTGATTGAGCGTACGCGCGATGAGCTGGGTGACTGGCGGGTGTGCGTGATGACGCCCTTTGGCAGCCGCATCCACGCGCCGTGGGCGATGGCGGTGACGGGTCGCATTCGCTCGGCGGGCGGCGCGGATGTGGAGACGATGTGGGCCGACGATGGGTTTGTAATGCGCTTTCCCGACAGCGATGTCGCGCCGGATGCAGAGCAGATGATTCCTTCCGCGGAAGAGGCCAGCGAACTGGTGCTGCGGCAGCTGGGATCTACAGCGCTGTTCGCGGCGAAGTTTCGCGAGAGCGCGGCGCGGGCTTTGCTGCTGCCGCGACGGCGGGCGCAGGGACGCGCTCCGCTGTGGCAACAGCGTAAACGCGCCTACGATTTACTGTCGGTGGCTTCGAGGTACCCTTCGTTTCCGATGCTGCTTGAGGCGTATCGCGAGTGCATGCGCGATGTGTTTGATATGCCCGCACTGCAGGAGATTCTGCGGGCCATTGCAGCGCGGCAGATATGCGTGCATGTAGTCGATTCGCGGACGCCATCGCCGTTTGCCTCGTCGCTGCTGTTCAGTTATGTGGCCAATTACATCTATGACGGCGACGCACCGCTGGCCGAGCGGCGGGCACAGGCGCTGTCCATCGACCAGGAGCAACTACGCGACCTGCTTGGTGATGCGGATCTTCGCGAGTTGCTGGATGCGGATGCGATAGCCGAAGTTGAGGAGCAATTGCAGTCGTTGATGGAGACGATGCGGGCGCGTTCAGCCGATGGGTTGCACGATGTGCTGCTGCGGCTGGGCGACCTTTCTCGCGAGGAGCTTGCCCGGCGCGTGACGTCGGCGGATTTGTTGGAGCAAGTTCCTCGGCTGGTGCGGGCGCGGCGTTTGCTTGAGGTCAAAGTTGCGGGTGAGAAGCGGCTGATCGCTGTCGAAGATGCAGCCCGATATCGCGACGCGCTTGGCGTGCCGTTGCCGCCGGGGCTGCCGACTGCGCTGCTCACGACAGTGGCTGCGCCACTGCTGGAGCTTGTCCGGCGATTTGCGCGGACGCATGGGCCTTTCACATTGCGGGAAGTATCGTCGCGGTTTGGGGTCGATGTGCCGCAGGCAGAGGCGGCACTCCATGCGCTGCTACTGGATGGACGCATCGTCGAGGGTGGCTTCCGGCCGGGTGGTGTGCATCGCGAGTGGTGCGATGCGGAAGTGCTGCGGATGATTCGCCGCAAGTCGTTGGCCAAGCTGCGCAAAGAAGTCGAGCCGGTCGAGCAGCAGATGCTGGCGCGTTTGAATACACACTGGCAGGGGGTTTTGCAGCGTCGCCGCGGGCTGGATGCGCTGCTCGATACGATCGAATCGCTGCAAGGTGCGCCAATCGCGGCCTCGTTACTGGAGTCGGCGATATTGCCTTCGCGGCTGACAAATTTTTCGCCGGGCGATCTGGATACTTTGATTGCCTCGGGCGAAGTGGTGTGGCGCGGGCTCGATGCGATTGGGGAGCGCGATGGGCGCATCGCACTTTATCTTGCTGACAATTTATCGACGCTGTTGCCGCCGCCAGGTGCGCCCGGCGCAAGCGATGAACCTCTAACCGAGAAGGAGCAGGCGTTGCTGGCGGAACTGGCGCGCGGCGGGGCTACATTTTTTGTGCAACTGCATGACTCGGTGGGCGGCGGGTATCCCGGCGAGACGATGGATGCGCTGTGGAGCCTGGTGTGGCGCGGGTTGGTGACAAACGATACGTT
>DASWUZ010000267.1:0-3219 GCA_036401395.1 Acidisarcina sp. | reverse complement strand
TCACGAGTTGACGGCACTCCGTACAAAGTGGAGGGCGTGTCCAAGATTGCAGTCCTCATTGATAACTGGACAGGAAGCTCGGGCGAGGCGTTGGCAATAGCTTTCCGAGGTCGCCCTCAAACGCGCTTCTTCGGCGAACACACCCAGGGTGCGTCCACTGCGAACGAGGTATTCAATCTGCCGGACGGCGCGGCGATGTGGCTGACAATCGGGGTGGACGCCGACCGTACGGGCAAGCAATACATGAACGGAATAGATCCTGATGAAGTCATCAAACAACCCGAGCGAGCCGTTCCCGCAGACCAAGACCCGGTAGTTCAACGCGCGCTGATTTGGCTCACCCATCAAGTGGCCGCAGGGTGGAAGTGAACAACTGCGCAGTCGCCTGCTCTGGATTTAGATTCCCGACGTCCAACCGCAAGCCCCGAGCTAGCCGTTTTCAACCCGCACCTTGACATCCGCATACGCGACCTCAATCAGCCTGCCAAGCGAAGCAGCATCCGTAACCGTGCCCGGGCGCAGCTTCACATGGCGCATGAACTTGCCCGTCCCCTGCAACAATCCAGCCGGATCAGGCAGCCCCGCGCCTTGAAAAAAACCCACATTCACATGCGAATTGAACGCATTGACATACCCGAAAGGCACATCTCCCAGACAAGCCACCGGACAGCCGTCATGCAGCACTTCCCGCACCTCATCCCCGCACGCTCGCATCACCTGAAACCAGTGCAGCGCGATTGCTCCCAGTTCCCCACCGTGTTCCTCCATCCACGCATCGATGGCGGGGTCGCGCGCCACAGCGCCGTTCAACCGAAACAATTCCGTCCGCATTTCGAAACTGCACCTCCGCGCCCCGACTACATTGAAAACAGCTTAACTCCAGCAACGGCGCGCCTGCACCTGCACTCAACAAGGCAGACTGTCTCTCATCGGGACAGTGGATCAAATCTTATAATCGGTGGGCCGTCTCGGCAGCTCTGTTTCTCGCATCACACAGCACGGAGACCCCCTAAGATGCCTATAGAAGATCGCGCTCTACGCGACCAATTACTCGAACTACTGCGAGGGGGCAGCGCACATGCTACGGCCAGTGCTGCCTTCGATGACTTTCCCGCTGACCTTCGAGGCGTCAAGCCCCAGGGAGTGCCGCACACCGCCTGGGAGCAACTCGAGCACATGCGCTTTACGCTGCACGACCTCCTCAATTTCTGCACGGAGTCAGATTACCTGGAGCCCAAATGGCCGGATGATTACTGGCCTGATTCCGAAAAGCCCCCTGGCGCGGATTCGTGGGAGAAGTCACTGGCTGGATTCAAGGCAGATATGGAGGCGTTCGAGGCACTCGTTTCGGATCCTGAAGGCAATATTTACGCGGCCATTCCGTGGGGACAGGGACAGACTTTGTTCCGGGAAGTTTTATTGGCAGCCGACCACAACAGTTATCACATCGGTCAGGTCGTTATGCTGCGGCGGCTGCTCGGGGCATGGAAAGGCTAGGCCGAGTTGATAGATTTGCCGCGCCCTTGAGGATTATCTCCAACTCACCGCAAGTTGCCAGCGAAGGTTCCGCACGGATGTCTTGGTGAGCACTCTCTCAAACTCGGCGAGTTCCGAGACGACCGGAGCGGTCTCGTTGCCAAGAACTGGAGATTCGCGCAGATAGCCCAGCAGCACGGAAATTGTCTCCAAACCATCCTCCGGAGCGAACCACTGTGGCGGGGGAAGCGTCTTCGCCCATTCCGGGTCGCCGGCGCCCTCATCAAGCAGCAGGGCCATTGAATTGTGGTCCGCCGAGAAGAACTCCAGCAGTGGTCGCGCATTCAGCCGTGCCGCGAGTTTCTCCAGCGCGTCCTCGTTACGGGCAAGCGCCTGACCATTGACAAAGATGTCAAAGCCGGGGTCTTCCCCTTCGACGACGATGTACATCGAAGCACTCATCTCGCCAGTATATTAACTCACATTGAAGCCCGCGCCGTACTGCTCTCCAGCACCCTGAGCACTTTAGGACAGTGACATATCGTGTTCCTTTGTGCTGGTAAGCAGGACCCCGGTGCAGCAGAGAACAGCTAGACCTCCAAGCAGAAAAGTGGGGGGAACAGGCTGGTGAAGCAGCGCAGCACCCTCTGCGGCGGAGACCAAGGGCTGCAACCATTCCACTGCGCCGACCTGAACGGCCTCCCAACCTTGCAGCAGCCAATAGAAGAGGGGCAGCGCCACCCCACTCCCAAGGACGCTCAGCAGAACGAGCGATATCAGCGATTCCGACCCCCAGTGAGAAGGGCGCCCTCTTTCCATGACTTCGCTCAACCCTACCAACACAAGTGCGGCCACCGCGAGTTGAATGCCCGCCGAGAAAAGCGGACTGGACGCCTGTAGCTCTCTCTTTGCAAAGACAAGAGACGCAGTCACGCAGACAACAGCTAGCAATACACTGGCAAGGCCAGCGACATGGGCCAGGGAAAATGACAGTGCGCCTGACATTGCTGCGACCATTCCGCCGAACCCGCCAAGCGCGGCGTAGAAGGCGAGGCGAGGCGCGGGTACCATACGTCCCGCTGAAGACATGAGCACCAGGGCTATCGGGGTCAGCGCGAAAATGACAGCTTGTGTGCCAGCCGGCACCGTCCGTGCGCACCAGAGAAGCAAGGCAAACGGCAGCGCCACCAGGGTGACTCCGAGTACTAGCATCGCTCTTAGCGCCGATCCCCGAGGCCACGGTTGACGCCTGATCGCAGCGACCGCCAACAACAGGACCGCAGCCAGCGCATACCTGAGTGCAGCCGCGCGAAGTGGAGGGCAGTGACCGTCTATCTCGTAGTACGCGATCCAAGAGGTCCCCCAAATCGCACTCAGCAGGATGAAAGCGGCAATTCGTCGGGCATCAATCCATCTGGTCATCGGATCATCCGTTTCAACGCTCCTCACATTCACATCCTCCGATAGGCAGGTCAGCAGCTTTGCCCGGACGAGTAAAAGAACCTGCTGACAACAGTTAGGGCTGCGTTCGCACGCAGCCCTCTTTTTTAGTATGCCGATTTAACTTCGCCTTGGAACTCAGCGAGGACCGCGGTTGCCGCCTCCGGGCCCACCGCTGGTTCCTCCCGGACCACCGGGGCCGCGTCCGCGACCGCCGCTACGACGACGGCGGCGACGGGGATCTCCGCCTGGCCCGCCAGCGTTAGGTCCGGAACCGCCTGGCCCACCCGCTCCTCGTGGCGT
>DASWUZ010000266.1:0-7917 GCA_036401395.1 Acidisarcina sp. | reverse complement strand
GACAAGAAGGAGACATTGTTCAAACAGTCCCATGACAACACCGAATGGCAAAGATAGGAAGCTGGGTGCACGGTGAAGGGACGAGCTAAGTCACCGAATATTTAGAGACGGAGCGTGCAGTGTGAAAGAGTCAAAGATTTTTTCCAGCAACTTATCCAAAGCCGAGGGGCAACCGACAAGTGAAAGCACGAACCCTCAGAATCATCGTGCGATGGAGCGCAGATCTTTTTTGAAAGGGTTGGGCATAGCCGGCGCGGCCTTATCAACCGGGGCATTTCTTTCCACCTCCGGCGAAGCGCAAGGCGGCGGTCCGATTTCGAAGGGTGACGCGGCCATACTTCGGTTCCTTGCTGCCGCCGAGATCATCGAAACCGACATCTGGCAGCAGTACAACGAACTGTGCGGCATCCCGGACAGTGAAGTTCCGGGGGGCAGTGGGAACCCTCTCTTCACACAGGCTGTCAGCGTACTCGACGGGGACATGGCGCAATACGTCCATGACAACACGGAAGATGAGCTTTCCCACGAGATCTTTATCAACGCTTATCTGAAGTCAAAGGGAGCGGCGATCGCTGACCTCAACCCGTTTCGAAACCTGCCCAGCAGCCGCGCGACCGGCGCTCAGCAGATCGGGCGCCTCACCAACCTGATGCAGCTCACGGTAGATACCAGCTGGTGGACGCGTTACCGCAGCCGCACCGGCAATCCCGACTTCGGCGATACGTTTCCCCAGGCTATCCCCAGCCTGGCCGTCAATCAGCACCCGGCTATCCCAAGGACCGACGCCGACGTTGTCGCAGATAGCAGCAAGCCGAACGGGATATCCGACTTCACGCAGGCCATTGCTAATACCGCGGGCTTCCATTTCGCTTTCATCGAGCAGGGTGGATCGAGCCTTTACCCGATGCTGGCGCAGCGAGTGAGCAACGTTGAGGTTTTGCGGATTGTGCTCAGTATTGGCGGGACGGAGATCGCGCACTTCCAGACCTGGCACGACAAGGCGGGCAACGCACCGCCGTTGGACAACGTGGTCGATCCGATGACGGGGGTGACCGTCACTTTTCGTAATCTCAACGCGCCTCCTTTCGCCGGGGAGGACTTTCAAACCAACCTGATCATGCCGGAACCTACCAAGTTCCTCAGTTCCAAGTTCCCGGCGTGCTCTATTATCCGGCCCACCCGGACTGAGGGAGCAGCCATGGGAGCGTTGAGGGGCCTGACGGCGGATGGGCTTTTCATCGGACAGTCCGACGCATTCTTTGGCTACATGACGCAACTTGCTCGTGATGCGGATGCGGCTCGACGGCTTGGTTAAGTTGGCGCGATACGATCGGTGCCCGACGCCTAAAAAACCCAGACCTCGGGCACCGGCGGTTTCAATTCAAATATCTAGCGTCATCGGCGCCTGCGCTGTTGGCAAGGTTTTCAAAGCGCGTGAAGTCGGCCAGATAGGCCAGCTGCACCGTTCCCGTAGGCCCATTGCGCTGCTTGGCAATAATGATGTCCGCCTTGCCCTTGGTGTCAGGGTCTTCGTCGCCGTTCTCGTCTTTTTTGTAGTAGCTCTCGCGATGAATGAAGGCCACCACGTCAGCATCCTGCTCGATCGATCCTGACTCGCGAAGATCTGACAGCATCGGCCTCTTATCGTCGCCGCGTTTCTCTGACGCACGGCTGAGCTGGGAGAGGGCTATGACCGGAATTCTAAGTTCCTTTGCAAGAGCTTTGAGGCCTCGCGAAACGGCGGAGACTTCCTGGGTGCGGTTCTCGTAGCGCTTTGCTCCGGGCCCGGCGGCGGTGACTGACATGAGCTGTAAATAATCGACCACAACGAGATCAAGCCCGCCCTGCATCTGGCGCAGGCGGCGCGCCTTGGCCCGCATCTCGGTTAGCGAGATCCCGGGCGTGTCGTCAATGAAAATTTTTGACTCAGTAAGCTGCTCCAGTGCAATCGTGAGCTTATCCTGATCGGCACGCGGCAGAAAACCGGTCTGAATCTTCCGCGTATTGACAAAAGCCTGCGATGCCAACATGCGGCGCAGCAGAGACTCCTTCGACATTTCGAGCGAAAACACAGCGACGATCTTGTGGTCGGTGATGGCCGCATTTTGCGCGATGTTGATCGCCCAGGCGGTTTTTCCCATGCTGGGCCGCGCGGCGATGATGATCAGCTCCGAGGGTTGCAGGCCGCTCGTCATGCGGTCGAAGTTGGTGTAGTGGGTGGCGAGGCCCGTGACCTCCTTGCCTTCCTTATATAGGTTGTCGATGGTGCCGAAGGAGTCGCGAACGATCTCGGGAATGCCGGCAAAACCGTTGGTGATGCCGCGTTCCGTGACCTCGAGCAAGTCGTTTTCGGCTCTGCTCAGCACATCGAGCGCCTCTTCGCTCTGGTCCGACGCACTGGTGATCGCGGTTGAGCAGATGCCGATCAACTGCCGCAGCAGCGACTTGTCCTTTACGATGCGAACGTATTCTTCGATGGAAATGCGGCGCGGGAGGCCCTCTGTGAGCGAGGCGAGGTAGGCGACGCCTCCAATGGCTTCAACTTCCTTACGTTTGGCCAGTTCCTCAGACAGGGTGACGATGTCGACTGCGCGATTAGAGTCGATGAGCTCCGCCATTCGCGAATAAATGCGCCGATGGGAATCGAGGGCGAAGTCTTCGGGGCGAAGTCGCTCCGCCGCTTCGTTGTAGGCTCCGTTGTCGAGCATGATCGCTCCGAGGATGGAACGCTCGGCGTCTACGCTGGCGGGCAGGCCGCGCTCAAATGTCGTTCCAGAGGTAGTGCTCGTCGCCATCGGTATCTCCAGCTTCGAGTGTAGGCAGTGGGGGGCGATGGCGGTAGTACGAATGCTGATTCATCGCCTGTTGAAATGCCTGGCTTCTGTGGACGCGGTGGGAAACCGTGCATTGACGTTGGGGATCGTGGGCCGGCGCGGCCAGCTATCATAGTTCTTGTATGAGAAAGCAGATGCCCGTTGTGCCTTTGCTCGCGCTTTTCCTTGGTTGGTCGAGCCTACACGCTCAGCAAGATGCAGGCGATCGTAGCAAGTCGGAAATCATCGACACCATGCAGGGAATCGAGAATAGCTGGGGCGAGGCGCTTCTCAAGCACGATCAGTTTGCGCTTGAAGGCGTGCTCGCTCCCAGCTTCGTCGACATTTCGGCCGAGGGCGAGGTCACGACGCGCGACCAGCAGATCGCCCGGCTCTTCCTGAAAGATACGGACGCGATTTCTTTCCAGCAGAAGGTGGCGAGCGTCCGGCTATTTGGGGACATCGCCCTCGTCAATGGCACCTACATCCTGCGTTACGCCCGGGACGGGCGCACCATCGACGACAAGGGCATCTTCTCGCAGGTCTTCCAGCGCGCTCATGCCCGATGGCAGTGCATCAACTCTCAGCGCACGTTCGTCGTCGAACAGGGCGCGGCACGCAGGCAGAGCGCGCTCCCCTTCCACTTGCCCGGCACACGCTCTGGTGCAGTAGCGCCCAAGGCGGCGAGCGCTCCGCCTGCCGCAGAAAAAGGGCCGCAGGCAAGTCCGGCACCGAAGAACCAACCCTGACGCACGTGCTGTGACCGCTCAGGACCGAACAATTCGGGAAAACAATGATTACCAAGGCTGAATAGCGGGAGCAACAGACAAACCTGAGCTTCACTGAGAACATCGCCATTTTCCAAAAAATTGCGGGAGCTGTCGATTGCGATTACCAAGGCCGGCCTGCGTAAGAGTCCTCCTGGGAGGCAGGTGCCGACAACTCTTTTGACGGACACGCTGCAAGCCGAGGATGTTCCTTAGGACGCTACGCTTTTCCCGCCAGGGTGCGGAGGACGTATTGCAAGATGCCTCCGTTTTCGTAATAAAGGATTTCCTGCGGGGTGTCGATGCGCACCTTTGCCAGAAAGGTCTTTTCCGCGCCATCTTCGCTTCTCGCTTCAACGGTGAGGATCTTGCCGTTGGCGAACTTCGCGTCGAGCAGGTCGCGAAGGCCGGAGAAATCGTAGACCTCTTCGCCGGTAAGGCCCAGCGACTCGGCCCACTGCCCGTCCTGAAATTGCAGTGGCAGGATGCCCATGCCGACGAGGTTTGAACGGTGGATCCGTTCGTAGCTCTCAGCGATGACGGCGCGAACTCCTAAGAGCTTCGGCCCCTTGGCTGCCCAGTCCCGCGAAGAGCCAGAACCGTACTCCTTACCAGCGAGGATCACCAGCGGAATACCGCGCTCGGCGTAAGCCACGCTGGCGTCGAAGATGCTCATGGGAGTGCCATCGGGGAGCAGGCGTGTGACTCCACCCTCGGTGCCGGGCGCGAGTTTGTTCCGCAGGCGCACGTTGGCGAAGGTGCCGCGGACCATGACTTCATGATTGCCGCGACGTGAGCCGTAAGAGTTGAAGTCGGTCGGCTTGACGCCGTGATCTACCAGATACTTCCCAGCCGGGCCGTTTAGTTTAATCGAGCCGGCGGGGGAGATGTGGTCGGTGGTGACGCTGTCGCCGAGCACGGCGAGGACGCGCGCGCCGTGAATGTCCTCTACCGCCGCTGGGGTCGCGGTCATGCCGTCGAAGTAGGGTGCCTTGCGGATGTAGGTCGAGTCCGGCTCCCATTGGTAGGTCTCGCCGGTGGGGAATTTTAGGTGCTGCCAGTTGGCGTCGCCGTCGGTGACGGTGGCGTATTCTTTGGTGTAAAGCTCCGAGTTCATCACGCTGTCGATGACGTCGGAGACTTCTTTCTGCGTCGGCCAGATGTCCTTTAGAAATACTTTGGAGCCGTCGGTGGTACGGCCGAGGGATTCGCTTTCAAAGTCGTGATCGATGCGGCCCGCGAGGGCGTAGGCGACGACGAGAGGCGGCGACATGAGGTAGTTGGCGCGTACTTCAGAATTAATGCGGCCCTCGAAATTGCGATTGCCGCTGAGCACCGAGACTGCGACCAGGCCGTGATCTTCGATGGCCTGCGAAACGTCGGTAGGCAGCGGGCCGGAGTTCCCGATGCAGGTGGTGCATCCGTAGCCGACGACGTTAAAGCCGAGCTTATCGAGGAAGGGCATCAGGCCGGCGTTGTTGTAGTAATCGGTCACGACGCGGGAGCCGGGCGCGAGCGAAGTCTTTACCCAGGGCGGGACGCGGAGGCCTTTCTCGACGGCCTTCTTCGCTACGATTCCGGCGGCGACCATGACGGACGGGTTCGACGTATTGGTGCAGCTGGTGATCGCCGCGATCACGATCGAGCCGTTATCGAGGTAGGCATCGATGTCGACTCCGGAGCGCTCTTTGACAGACGTAGCGGCTGGGCCGCTTGTGGGCTCGGGAGCGGCCAATACGCCTTCGAGAGCGGTCGAAGCAGCGGGGTGGCCGCCTTCCGATTCCCAGCGAATGACCTGGCGGTTCCCGCTCTTGCCCGAGTTGAGGCCGAGCAGGCTGGGCAGCTGCTTTTTAAAGCTGGCCGCGGTCTCGCTGAGCAGCACGCGGTCTTGCGGACGCTTGGGGCCAGCGACGCTGGGCTCGACCGTCGAGAGGTCGAGGGCGATGGTCTGCGAGTATTCCGCCTCGGGGGTTTCTGTGGTGTGGAAGAGCCCCTGCTCCTTGTAATAAGCCTCGACCAGCGCAATCGACTCCTCGCTGCGGCCGGTCAGGCGAAGGTACCGCAGGGTCTCGGCGTCGACCGGAAAGATGCCGCAGGTAGCGCCATACTCCGGCGCCATGTTGCCAATAGTGGCGCGGTCGGCCAGCGATAATTCGGCGATGCCCGAGCCGTAAAACTCGACGAACTTGCCTACCACGCCGAGCTTGCGCAACATTTCGGTCACGGTGAGGACGAGGTCAGTAGCGGTCGTTCCTTCGCGCAGTTTTCCGGCCAGTTTGAATCCAACCACCTGCGGCAGCAGCATCGAAACCGGCTGGCCGAGCATGGCGGCCTCCGCCTCGATGCCGCCGACGCCCCAGCCCAGCACGCCGAGCCCATTGATCATCGTCGTGTGGGAGTCGGTGCCGACGAGAGTGTCGGGATAGGCCTGCATCTTCCCATCTACCTTAGTGGTGAAGACGACGCGAGCGAGATATTCGAGGTTGACCTGGTGGCAGATGCCCATACCTGGCGGCACGGCGGAGAAGTTGCGGAACGCGGTCTGGCCCCACTTGAGGAACGCGTAGCGCTCACGGTTGCGAGTAAATTCAAGCGCCGCATTGATCGAATAAGCATTCGCCGTTCCGAATTCGTCGACCTGGACGGAGTGGTCGATGACCAGCTCGGCGGGTTGTAGTGGGTTGATCTTTTCTGGGTCGCCGCCGAGCTGCTTCATCGCGTCGCGCATCGCGGCGAGGTCGACGATCGCGGGCACTCCGGTGAAGTCCTGCATGAGGACGCGCGCCGGCATGTAGGCGATCTCGCGCGACGGCTCGGCCTTGGGGTTCCAGTTCGCGAGGAACTCGATGTCAGCCGCAGTGACGCTCTTGCCGTCCTCGTGGCGGAGCAGGTTTTCGAGCAGGATGCGCAGCGAATAAGGGAGCCGGCTGAGGCGCAGGCCCTTCGATGCGAAGTGGGATTCAAGCGCGTTGAGGCGGAAGATTTCGTAGGTCTGGTTGCCGGAGGTCAATTCAGACTGGCTGTCGAAGCTGTTCATGTCTCGATCCTTCTTTCTTGTTTGCGGGCGGCGGATGATTCCGGCGCGGGGCGGCAAATGGGACGCAGCCAGCGGGCGCGTGAGTTCAGCGCGGGGCGCGGGCATGCGCCGTTCAAGATGAAAGCTTAATTAGTTCGAGACGGCGCGTCCACGGTCGGGACGGCGGCGGCGGAAGCGCTGAATGCGCTCTGGCCATTGGAGGGCGGAGGTGAGGCTGCGAAGCTTCATTTTGGCTCTTACGTTATTTTATTCGATTTGCTGATTGCCCGCTTAAAACGAAATACCGCGCAGCGCGCTATTTCTTCCAGAGCCGCTTTGGGAGTAGGTAAGTGAAACCTGCTACGCCTTCCCATTGGGTCGAAGTCGAGGTCAGGCCATGGTCGATCCCGGCGTCGAAAACTAGGTTGGGTCGCGGCGACCAGGCTACAGCCCATAGGGTGCCGACGGCGTTTCCTCCGGGTTGCGTGGCGCTGGCGGGGACGAAGGGCTGGGTGAAGTGCCACAGTTCCCCGGTCATGGTCAGGTTTCTCGCCTTCGAAAAAATAGGGTGGGTGATGGAGATCGTCTGCCCGAATTGTGCGCGGCGGATGGGCGGGGATTTCTGTTCAGAGACGATGAAGTTGGTGTCGTAGTGAAAGCCCTTAGCGTCGCCGCTGATGAGGATCAGCGCGGATTGCGAGAAGGAGCCAATGTCGAGGTCGGGAGCGGTTCCACTGCGAACGCGGCCTATGTAGCCGGCGGCGATCGTGGGAAAGCTGCCCTTGCCGGGGATGGCGATCGCCTGCACGCCCAGGTCGAGGTCACCGGTGTCGTGGGAAGTTCCGGTGGAGAGCTTCGTCGCCGCGAAGGGCTGCGAAAAGAACTCAACCATTAGCCGCGAAGCAACCGCAATCTTCGTCGTTTGATTGACGCTGAATTGGCGGTCGAGTTGGGGCGAGTCGTTGGCCTGAAAAATCCCTTGTTCAAACTGCAAGTAGCCTACCGGCGGAATGGTGGCCGGGTTGGTGACGGTGGGGCGGGCCGGGTTTGCTGCCGGAATGTCTGGTTCGGCGGGCGCGGCTGTTTTCGACGAAGTTTCCCCGCTGCCGGTCTGCGCGCGTGTCGAGGGGACAACGAACCCGCCCACCGCCATACAAAAAATCCACGTTAAGTAGGTGACCGTCTTCGTCGCGACTCTGGTTCTCTTCACTCGTCCAGCTTAATTCAACGATCGTGAAAACTAGATGTCGCTGAGGTCTACCGCCTCCCGGAGAGAAGTGAAGGGGTCGCGGGTGGGTATGAATTCGTGAGCGACATAGCC
>DASWUZ010000265.1:0-6216 GCA_036401395.1 Acidisarcina sp. | reverse complement strand
GACAAGGAAATAAGGCTTCAAGGAGATCTGGTGAAACTCACAATTGACAATCAGGATGGGACTGGCGCGCACGACTACACCTCCCTGGTCTCCGGCGACAAGCCGCTCAACATCGAGCGCACCCTGAACGCGCCATCTACCTGCGCATTTGCGCTCGCGGGATGCGGCGCTCCCGGTGCGCTCCCCATCCCCTCGCGCAACGGACGCCTGGTCATCACCGACACTCTCGGAGCATTCCTCTTCACCGGCTACCTCGCGGTTGAGCCAGTGACAGAGTTTGCCGGAGCAGGCATCACCGGGCCGATCTACCAGTACGGCATTTCTGCAATCAGCGATGAATTTCTACTAAACAAGCAAAATCTCCCCCAGACCATCGGGACGGCGGGCCAGTCTGTCAGCAGCATCTTCCGCTCGCTCACGGCGCGTGTAGGAACAGCCTCCCTGACCCTCGATCCGGCCTTGCTGACGCTTGCAGTTGGACACTTCCTGCCCAACCCCGGCGAGACCTGGTCGCAAAACGCGGGCGCCGTCGCCGCACAAGCGCGCGCCGCTTACCGCTTCGTCGCGGGCATGGTCAGCGTCAGCCCCATCGGCGGCGTGGTCCATCCGTTTCTGGAGTCGAATGGCACTCTACAGGTGGCAGGCCTTAGCGCCTCCCGGGCCAAACAACTCGCTAACGACGTCACGGTATGCGGCGAGATCGAGCCCTCGGCTTATGTAACCGAACTGTTCCAGGGAGACGGCACAACTTCGCTCTTTGAACTTTCGCGCCTGCCCTTCATCCCCCTGACCTCGGAACAGACCAAGCCGCTGAAAGACACCTTCCAGGCACCCTCCATTAACCCCCTCTGGTGGACGCTCAACGATTCCGGCTCTGCGCTCTCCATCAGTTCCACCGGCCTCAATGTGAACGGCGGCAGCGGTGTCGATGGCCAGACCACAATATCAACCATTGACCAGATTGAACTAGGTGGCTCGCTCATCGCCGAGGCAGATGGCGTGCTGATCGGCGCAGGCAGCGCAGGCATTCTGTGCGGCCTCTACTCCGGCGGAGCGACCATCCTCGCCGATTGCGTTGCGGGCTTCCACGTGAAGCAGGTTTCCGGAAGCACGGTCATAGTCCCAATTATCGGCGGGGTCGAGACCGGTGGCAGCTACAGCCCCACCCCCGGCACTCCCTACACCCTCCGAATTCGCCTTCACTGCAACGAGTCGCAGCGTGTACTGCAGTCTTACCAGACCATCGCTGGCGGATCGGCCATCACCTTCGGCGGCAGTCAAACCCCGTGTCTCGCCAACATTCTGATGGAATTGCAAGACGTAACCAGCGGCGCCAATGGCCCCTCTACGGTGCTCTACGACGGCGCATTGCAGAGCTCACCGGCCACCTGCACCTTTGCGCCTATCAACAGTCTCTCAATGACCGCGAGCATTCGCAACGTGAGCGTCTCGCAGACGGGGTCTGTGTGGGTAGTCAACCAGCCGCTCGGCGGAGCGCTCACCACCAAGCGCCTCGGCCCCGTCACCAATGGCTCGCAGTGCAGGGTGCTGCATAACGGCAAGCTGCGCTTTTACGCTGGAAACATCCCTGCAGCAGGCGAACTGATCACTGTTTTCTACCGGACTTCCCGGCGGGCGGTGGCTCGGCTTGCTAATCCCACAAGCATTGCCGCTGAGACCAAGCCGTCCGTGCCGGGTACTTCGCGATGGTCTGGGAGTGTGGTCCGGCCTGCGGCGCGCAGCTCCGCCGATTGCGAAAACGCAGCCCTTGCCCTGCTAAGTTTTACTGCCGACCGCAACGCCGCCTGGCAGGGCCAGTACACCGCGTGGAACTTGCAGAACGGTCCCGGCCTGGCCGCCGATGTGTGGCCTGGCGACGTGCTCGCAATCACCTTCCCCTCCGGTGGCCTGACTGCGAACCTCGTCGTGCGGTCTGTGCAGGTTGAAATCGGGAGCGGCTTCCCGGAGACGGCGAAGTATGTGATCCAATTCGCCAACGACTGGGCCGAGGAGCTGTCGATGAAGCTGTCGACCGCCGTGCCCACGGATGCCTGGATTCCCCCGCTCGCCCTGGCCGCGCCTGCTGTGCTTGGCAATCTCATTGCCCTCACCCATGGGGCGGTGACCGGAACGGCAATCCCGATCACTGCTGGGCAGAATGCGCCCCCCGGCGGAGGCTTCGAAGTACGGCGCACCGACTGGGCCTTTCGCTCAGGCAGCGACCCTGACCTCGTATTACGAAGCCCAGTGCCAAATTTCACGATTCCCCGCGAGGGCCCCATCGAGCAGTACTACATCCGCATGTATGACGCCTCGACGCCACCCCTCTACTCGCGCTATTCGAACGCCATTTTCGTAAACATCTAGCAAATGACCTAGAAGACGATAGGGCCCGAGGAACGGATATCCTAGCCGGGTAACGGTGCATTGTTCATCTCGCATCGGGTCTCTGCAGGGTCGCGCAATGAATGGGCTACACCAACCAAGCCGCTGGCAATCAAGGTCGCAGGCTAAAACGACCGGGAGAATTGGAAATGGGAAACATGAGCGATTTCGAAGGACAGGTAGTGGCCGATCTCGCGGCATTGAAGAGCCAGATGGCGGCACTCCTCGGAGCGGGCCAGCCTGGACGCTTGTCGGCCCTCGAACAGCGCGTCGAATGCCACGAGCGCGACGTCCAGAGAGTTAAAGGCTTTGCGGCCGCCATGGCAGCGCTTTTCACCGTAGTCCACTTCGCCATCGAGTATCTCAGAACGAGGTGAGGCTCGATTCAGGACCAGAGCGCACAATTGATTTAGGCTGGGAGTGTATGCATGCTCACGCATGGCGGAACATGGGTTGCGGGAGCATAGTAATCCGCTTCTGCGGTTTTAGCGGATGACAAAAAACGGCAATAATATACTTGACTGACTAAGCGTTTGTTGTTATCTTTGGATCATGCAAGCCCCGAAGACTCTACAGCAAGCCATTCAGTTCTTTTCCGAGTACGAAAACTGCCGCCAGTTCATGATTGCCGTCCGCTGGGCCGATGGTATCGTGCGGTGCCCTCTGTGCGACTCAGAGAAGGTGACCTACCTCGAAAAGGCAAAGGTCTATCGCTGCTACGGCAAGCATCCCCGGCAGAAGTTCTCGCTCAAAGTGGGAACCATCTTCGAGGATTCGCCAATCGCCCTTGAAAAGTGGCTCCCCGCCGTCTGGCTCCTAGTGAACTGCCGGAACGGTATCAGCAGCTACGAACTGCACCGTTCTCTGGGCGTCACTCAAAAGTCAGCATGGTTCATGCTCCACCGTATTCGGTTGGCAGTAAAGAGCGGAGCCTTTGGGAAGATGGGAGGCCCGGGATGTGAGATCGAAGCTGATGAGTCATTCATCGGAGGTAAGGCAAAGAATAAGCACGAATGGCAGCGAAAGGAACTGCGGACTCTGAAGGATTCCGTTGTGCCCGGCGATCACCGCTTGCTAGGAAAGAGCGCGGTAATGGGCATACTCGATAGGGAACAGCGTCAGATTCGCGCAACCGTGATTAAGCGGGTTGACCGTCCGACTCTACAGGCCGAAATTCTCAGCAACGTGGAGCATGGCTCCAAAATTTATACTGATGAAGCAAGGATGTACCGTGGGCTTCCAAGGGAATACACGCACGCATTCGTGAGCCATCTGGAGCGGTATGTTGACGGTCGTGTCCACACTAACGGCCTTGAGAACTTTTGGTCATGCCTCAAGCGCGGATTGAACGGAACCTATGTCGCGGTAGAGCCGTTCCACCTGTCCCGGTGCCCGATGCGGACAGGTTTTCAATAGCGTTATCACAGATCGTAGGAAAGCGGCTGACCTTCGCTGAGGTCACTGGCAAGGTGTTACCTGCGAGAGCCTAAGATTTGGGGCGGGAGGCGCGGGAAGCGGAATTCTTGAGCCTTCGCTTCTTCGCCTTGTCGGCGTCTAGCTGAGCTTTGATTTCAGAATGCGGAACGGCTACTAGCCGACGCATAAAATTCGTGAACTGTGCGAAGTCGCCCTGAACATCCTTGGCGGGAGAGATCGGGTGACTCGCCATACGCACACATCCTCAGAAACGAGGATGCGCCCATGTGCGTCGAAAGTCAATTACCTGAACTCTTCATCGAATCGGTCGATGACACGCTCCACGGCTCCTACGAACCTACCCAAGCAATCGCCGATACCCTTCCCCTCGTAATCTTCGACACCCTCAACAAATACTCTAAAGGTGAACTTCGGTTCGACGTATATCCCGTATGGAAGCATTCCTCCAGGCCCCACAACTTTGATTCGGACGATGTCATATTTTCCGTTGAGAGGGTCACAAGCAAGCCATTGACTCTCAACGATGTCCCCACCGGGGGGAGTCGAGCTGGTAAGCGTAAGGTTACGTGTGAGCGGCGGCATGCTTATAACACGCAGCCGACGGTGCCTATCCATCCGGGCCAAGTTGTGGATGTCCTCAAGTGTGTTTTGCAGCCCACAATCCGGGTGGTCGCTAGGTTTATCAGCCGTGCCCGGTTGTATCGTCCTCATCCAATCAACGAGCTTTTGGGGGAATGGGAATCCGTGGAAACGACCGTCCTCGACATCTCTGGCCTTCCACTCGCTCGCGAGGGGGAATTCCAAACGACTCAAGCCCTTTGCATCGGTGGGAGGCTCGCATCCTTGGACGTGGGCGATCGTATCCCATATCAGGCCGTCAAGAGCCGCTCGGAGTTGATAAGCGAACTCTCCAAGTTCGAGGCTGAGTTGGTTGGCTTCTACCCTAGCGATACATTCGGGACTAAGAACGATCCTCTGCGTCCACCACCCGGGACGTTTATCGTCGTAAGCGACGGAAGTAGTTGTTTCTCCCTTAAAGAGGGTGTTCCATTCGCCCAGAAAGGCTATACCGTGCATCCGCGCTCTCTCAACCCGGCTCCGGCTGTCTTTAAAACTAGGGGGCATAGCCGATAGAATATCAAAAAGTCAGTCAAGTATATTATTGCCCAAAAAACGATTGTTATGGATCGAATCTCAACATATAATTCGCCGGATAATAGACAGAGCAGGCGCGTTCCTCACGCATCATTTAGTGGTGTTCTTGGCAGTCGTTCTGATTCCAATGAAAATTTTTGTTCTCCGAATTTGCGGAGATTCAGAAGCGCAAGCTGGCGCACTCCTGGCGATCCCGGAAGACATTTGCTACGTTTCGCTCGGGCTAATTTTGGGCGATATTGCCACCTCTGGGAGAGCCTTTCGCAAAAATTTCGCAAATTCCCAAAACCAAGTGATGGACATTATCATCGTAACAGTGATAAACCTTGCGGTGGCGGCGGTAACTCATTGGCTGGCTAAATGGAGCAATGACCATTTTAAGTGTTTCAGAGCGGCATCCTACGCATCCCACCCGAACTCAGGATCGTCTAATAAGGAAGGATTGGCCATTGGGTTGATCCCAAACATAACCATTATCAAAGTTAGGCATTTGGCCTTGTTTTCAATAGCTTACGTTATTGAGATCGTACTAACGATTAGTTGGTTAGCATGGATTGCTAAAGTCCTCGCACTGGCTAGCCGATCAGCTTAGAAGAATTGAGATATTTGTGACAGGAGTAAAAGATGAGTAGCCTTCTTATCAACATCACTGTGGGGGCCGTCCTATTCGTTGGCGGCATATCTTTAACGATAAAAAGATATGGAACCCACGACCGTTTAGCATTTACGGTTGTGGCCATTCTTTCACCAATTGTCGCTGTGTTTGCAGTTTTTCGGCTGCTCTATCTCGCTTCGCGCAGACAATTGAAGGTGGATCCGTGCCCTCCCGGACTCGAAGATGCTGAACGAATCGTTGAACGGGAACGACAGCGGAGGTTTGGTGGTCCCCTACGAGAGCCCTCTTTGGCGAAGTCTTGGACGACCGCTTACGAGCGAGAACTTCAGAAGGAAACTGATAGGGTAAGGGAGGTTGCTCAGAAGTATCTTGTCTTGGCATGAAAACGTGTGAGTTGCGAGGGGTTCGACCTCAGCGCGGTCTAGAGAATGCGAACCAAGCTGCCCGCTATAATCACCGCTATGGGAACGCCGCTGGTGGCTGTGGTGATGGGTAGCAAGAGTGACTATGAAACCCTCAAACCGGCAGCCGAGGTCCTCAACGCCCTGCAGATTTCCCATGAAGTCCGTGTAGTCTCGGCCCACCGCACTCCGGACCTGCTTTTCTCCTTTGCCGAACAGGCG
>DASWUZ010000264.1:0-12656 GCA_036401395.1 Acidisarcina sp. | reverse complement strand
GGGTGCGGGGAGGTGCCTGATACATTTACAAGGATACCAACGCTCGCATGAATCGTGAATATCACAAATGGTTTTCATCGCGCCTTGGCCGCGACATGGAGTTGCTAGTCTTCGGCCACGGCGGCGTGCCTGCGGTCGTTTTTCCTTCCTCCTGCGGGCGCTTCTTCGAGTTTGAAGAGCGGGGGCTGGTCGAGGCGCTTACTTCCAAGATCGACAACGGGGAAGTGCAACTTTACTGTGTCGACTCGGTCGATGCGGAGAGCTGGTATAACCGCGACGTGCCACCGCGATGGCGCATTGCCCGGCAAGTGCAGTACGACAGCTACGTGATGGATGAGGTTTTGCCCCTGGTCCAGAACAAGAATTGGAACCGGAACCGCATCACGGTTGGTTGCAGCTTTGGCGGATACCATGCCGTGAATATGGCGTTGCGGCATCCGGACAGAATTACCGGCTTCTTGTCTATGAGCGGCGCCTTTGACCTATCCAATTTTCTGCGCGGTTACTACGATGACGATGTTTATTTCAACCTGCCGCCGCATTACATCGCGAACTTATCGGACGGATGGGTGCTTGAGCGGTATCGCCAGAACACTTATGTGCTGGCGACAGGCTACGACGATCAATGCCTGGGGGATAACAGGCGTCTTGCGGGGCTACTGCATGGCAAGGGCCTGCCCTGCCGGCTGGAAGTGTGGGATACGTGGAATAGTCACGACTGGCCGACGTGGAAGCTGATGTTGCAGACTTATTTATGATTACGGGTCATTTCGTGGAATTGCCGGCCAGGGGGGACTGGCCGGCAATCTAGAACTAGTAGGCAGGTGGCGAAGAATAGATGTACGGGATGCCGCTGCCGCACACCACCGTTGGCCAACGGCAGTATCATCATTCGTCATCTACCTACCTACGAGTTCCAAAATACCAATGGCTCGTTTTGAAATCTGTGCAAAATTGAACAAACACCGTAATATTATAAGCGCGAAAGTCCAGGGTAACCGAGGCGCCACCGCCTAGTGTTCATAGGCCTTCCCGGGTTTCTGCGGCCATATAGTCGACTACGGATTTGAGGTCTTCGGTCTCCTCATAAACCCGCAACTGGCGGTCCGCACCGGTGCCATTTTCAAGAATACGATGGATGTAGTTAATCTCCTCGCGACTATCTAGCTCATCGACTACTTCATCAACGAAGCCGAGGTATTCATGAATTAGTTCGCGCTCGGGAACCTCGACCTGCTTGCCAAAGTCAATGAGGTTTCCGTCGAGGCCATAGCGTCCGGCGCGCCATTTATTTTCCATGATGAGCGCACGAGAGTACTGACGGAAGTCGATATTGCGCTCATGGAGCCGGTAAAGCTTGGCCATCGTAGCTTGAATTAACGCAGCGATGGCAAGGGACTCTTCCACGCGCATGGGAATGTCGCACACTCTTACTTCGATGGTGTTGAAAAATGGATGAGGGCGGATGTCCCACCATATCTTCTTGGCGTTATCGAGGCAGTTGGTTTTGATAAGCAGATTTACATAAGACTCAAATTCAGACCAGCTTGCGAAAGAGTCAGGGATATTGGTGCGCGGGAACTTGTCGAACACCTTGGCGCGATAACTCTTGAGGCCCGTCTTCATGCCGCGCCAGAAAGGTGAATTAGAGGAAAGGGCGAGCAGATGAGGTAGAAAGTAGCGCATCGAATTCATGATGCGGATCGCGGCCTCGCGGTCTTCTATGCCGATGTGGACGTGGAGGCCAAAAATAAGGTTAGAGCGAGCGACCAGCTGCAGCTCTTCGACGACACTGACATAACGAGCCCCGGGCGATATTTCCTGAGTGCGCCAGTCGGCGAAGGGGTGGGTGGCGCCGGCGACAAGCAGCATATCGTTTTCACCCGCGAGACGGACCATCTCGCGGCGGAGTTCGCAGATGTCGGCGCGGGCATCTTTAATGGTGCGGCAGACGCGGGTACCCACTTCGATTACGGACTGGTGAAGTTCAGCGGTGACCCGCTCTTCGAGCCGGCGCTTGCCCTCGGCGAGCAGCTCGGTCTGGATGTAGGAGCGCAGGTCGCGCGTGACTGGGTCGACGGTCTGATATTCCTCTTCAATGCCGATGTTGAAACTGGGCTGCATGGGCGCTACCTCGTTGGCGTGAGTCTATGTAGCAGCGGGGCCGGCGGATTTGGTTTTGCGAGTGGATTTCTTTGCAGCTTTGGCTGTGGACCCGCCGCCCAGGAACGTCGCCCAATGAAACGCCGCGAGATGGGGCGACGCTGCGGCCTTTTCGACGGCGAGCCTTGCCACGCGTTCGACGATCCATTCAAAATTAGTCGCTCCGACGGAGTGCAGGTCGGCGTCTGGTGCCGGATTCATGAAATCGATAGCGTAGGGAACGCCGTTTTCGACCGCGAACTCGACGGTGTTCAGATCGTAGCCGAGGGCCTTGCATAGCTTGCGGGCGTCTTGTTCGACTCGCGCCAGCAGGGCCGGATCATACGCGGGAGGATCGAGGACATAGCGCTCGGCATGGGGGCGGCGCGGATCGTAAGGCATGATGTGGACGTGTTCCTGCCCGACGACATAGCAGCGGAAGTATTCGTTAAAGTTGACCCCGCGCTGCAAGGTCATGCAGAGATCGCGGCTCTGGTCATAGGCGTTGAAGAACTCCTGCGGATTGTCGACCTTGTAGACGTCGCGCCATCCTCCTCCGTCGACCGGCTTGAGGAAGGCAGGGAAGCCGATATAGTCGAAGATCTGGTCCCAGTTGAGGGGATATTCAAGGTTGCGCATGGAGCGCTCAGTGGTGCCCTCGGGGTATTGCTTATGGGGCAGGATTACCGTGGGTGGCACAGCTACGCCCAGCTTTTCGGCGAGGGAGTAGTTGAAGAATTTGTCGTCGGCGGACCACCAAAAAGGGTTGTTGATGACAACGGTGCCGTTGAGCACAGAGTGCTTAAGGAAGGCGCGATAGAAAGGGATGTCGTGCGAAATACGGTCGACGATGACCGAGTAGGCAGGCGGCTTAGACATGAGCACGCCGCCGACCTGCACGAATTCGGCGGTGATGCCGTCGAGGTGCCAGGAGTTGATGCGTTCGACGAGCGCACCGGGGAAGGTATTTTCCATTCCGAAGAGAACGCCGATCTTTTTCATGTCTCTCCCTTACGTGTTGACGGCGATGGCTAGAGGGTTCGAAATTCACCTTAGCTTAGAGCCGCTTTTTGTGCAAAGGAGGACGGTAGAGCGTGGGGGCGGACGGGCTCAAGCCAGAGCCCCAGACTCAATCTGAAATTGACTGACAGAAGTCCGTCGGCTGGCGCGATTCTCCTTCGCCGGCGGCAAGCGGAGGAAATCGCGAAAACCCGCGCCCTCTGCCAGCCCGTTTCATACACCTGCTCTGAGAAGAGCGCGGTTTAGTTCAACGCAAGTTCTACTGCCTCACGTCCACCGGAAAGATGCGGGGTCGACGCTTTTGGGTTTGCTGCATTCCAAACACGGTCTGATGGTTGGTGGTTCAGGTTCGGCGTGGTAGGCTCCCGGAGGGAGCTCAACATTAAGAGTTGCTGAGTTATGTCGCCCAGCTAACCATGCAGCGTATGATGGCTTCACTATCCTAAGGCGCTCCCAAGTCGGGAGGCTTCACGCGTATTTCGCTGTCGCGTCCGGCAGTCCTTGTTCTGAGTCCTATGGCGCGGGGCAAACTGCCCGCCTTACCCGTAATGAAGGGGTCTGCCTTTTGAACGTACATCTGATGAATCCGAGCGATAACTCGTTCGGGACTGCGGTCATCACGCCTCGCTGGCTTTTTGTACTCGCTGCCGCTACTCCCAGAAGCTTTGGTGACCCGATACTTGTTGATGAGAGCTTAGAGCAGGTCGACCCGGAGACCATCCAGCCCGGGGACGCGGTTGGAATCGGCATTCACACCGGCAATGCGCTGCGGGGTTATGAACTGGGGAGAATTGCGCGGGAGCGTGGGGCCTGGGTAGTTTTTGGGGGTATTCACGCCACGTTGTTTCCAGAAGAGGCGTTTGAGCGCGGGGCCGCGCACTCGGTTGTGACCGGAGACGGTGATCTGATCTGGGCAAAAGTGCTGGCGGATTGCGCGCGCCAAGCCCCGGAGCGGATGTACAACGGCGGCAAAGTGGATGGTGAAAATTTCCTCTCCGCGCGCTGGGACCTGCTCTCTTCAGACAAATATATGTGGGCCTCAGTGCAGACGGTGCGCGGCTGCCCGAAGCATTGCTCGTTCTGCTCAGTATGGCGGACGGATGGGCAGAAGCCTCGGCAGCGTAGCTACAAGCGGGTAATCGAGGAGATCGTGGACCTGCGGCGGAAGGGATTTCGATTCATCGCCCTGGCGGACGATAATTTTTATCCGGTGACTCTGACCGACATTCGGTTGGCGAAGGAGCAGAACAACCAGGCGCGGGTCGAGGAGCTGGAGCGGACGCGGTCTGAGCGCTTCATGCTGATGGAAGAGATGGCCAAGTTGCCGTCAAATATGGTGTTTTTCACGCAGATCACGATGGAGGCGGCGGAAGACACCGACTACCTCGATGCGATGCGCCGCGCGAATATCAAGGGTGCGCTGGTGGGGGTCGAGGCGGTTACTCCTGAGGGCTTGAAGAATGTCTTCAAGGACTTCAATTATTCAGGCGAGCGGCTGGTGAAGCAGCTGCAGACATTCCGCGATCATGGCGTCCATGTACTGGGCTCGTTCATATTTGGCCTGCCGAGTGACAAGCCGAGCACGTTTGACGCAACCGCCGAGCTGGCGCTGAAGTCTGTCACGTTTGCGCAGTTTGTGATGATGACCCCATTTCCGGGGACGGTCGATTTCAATCGCTGGGAAAAGGAGCAGGCGAAGAAGCCGGAGCTGGTGGACGGGATTCCGCTGACGCGCTACTGGCTGATTCCCTCAAGCATCCGGCCCAAGATGTTTACACCTCACCCAATCATGAGTACCGACGAAATTCGCGAAAGGACGCAAAAGGTCTGGGACCGCTTTTATACGCTGGGCTCCATTTGGAAGCGCTCCGAGTGTACGCCTAATTTGAAGTCGCGGATGGCCTTCACGGCGCTTTCGAAGCTCTATCGGCAGATGTATGCGGGTACGGGGATTTCAACCGACAGTGCACGGCGGCGCAAAGCTAACAACACGGCGCGGTGGATGGCGAAACATACGCGGAAGTTTTTTCAGGCGAAGCCTATGCCGGAGCTCGAGATGCCGGTTTGGGAGCCTACGTATAGCAATCCGACGTTCGGGGATTCGCTGCGTGGGTTTGGTGAGGCCGAGGCTGGGCCGTTCCACGTTGTTTCTTAGCTGCTCTGCTGGCCCGTTGATAAATAGGAACGCCACTCCGTCTTGCGAGTGGCGTTTTTATTTGCTGCGGAGTTTGATTGCAGATATTCGAACGCGGGCGGAGTTATTGCTGCCTCGGTGTTGCGCGCGCCTTTGGCATGCAGGTTGTAGGATGCTCAAGGCTGCCTCATGCTCTTTTGTGGGCTAGGGTCATAGATTCATTGCTGGGGTGAATGGGTGATTGTGGAGAAGTTTCGCCGTCTTGAGCCGCGGCAGCGCCATGCGTTCACCGCTTGCTTCCTGGCGTGGTCGCTGGATTCGTTTGACTTCTTTTTGCTGGTGCTTTGCGTGTCGGCGATCGCGGCGGATTTTCATACCGCGATCTCGTCCGTAGCCGAGGCGATCGCGCTTACGCTTGCGTTTCGACCGGTCGGAGCTTGTTTGTTTGGCGTGCTGGCCGAACGGTATGGGCGGCGTCCGGCGCTGATGTTGAACATCGTCGCTTATTCATCGCTGGAGTTGGGCTGCGCATTTGCTCCTTCGCTGCACTCCCTGCTGGTGCTGCGCGCATTGTTTGGAATCGCCATGGGTGGGGTCTGGGGAGTTGGCGCGGCGCTGGCGTTTGAGACCCTGCCTCCAACGGACCGGGGATTTTTTTCGGGGCTGCTACAGGAGGGGTACGCCACCGGATATCTGCTGGCCGCAGCGGCTTATGGGCTGCTGTTTACGCGGTTTTCGAATGTGATGTGGCACGGACATGCGATGGGTTGGCGCGGGCTGTTTCTGATTGGGGCTTGTCCTGTACTGCTGATTCCTTATCTCGTATTGAAGGTTGAGGAATCGCCGGTATGGCTTGAGCGGCGAAAGACCGGCGTGCACAGTGAGGAGGGGCGGGCTGGGGTCTTCGCGGGCATTCGGAATTACGGGGTGACTTTTCTTTTCCTGGTGCTGCTAATGACGGGGTTCACTGCGTTTTCGCATGGTACGCAGGATTTGTATCCGACTTTCTTGCAGCATGATCACCATCTTTCTCCAGGTGTTACGGGAACAGTGGCCGTGATCTACAACATTGGTGCGCTGCTGGGCGGGATTTTTTTTGGGAACCTTTCGGAGAGGTTCGGACGAAAGCGGACCATCATCGGCACTGCCCTGCTATCGTTGCCTATGATTCCGCTCTTTGCTTATTCGCACACCTTGTTCTGGATTACGGCGGGCGGTTTTCTGATGCAGTTCATGGTGCAGGGCGCGTGGGGCGTGGTGCCGGCTTACCTTACGGAGCTTTCGCCGGCATCGGTGAGGGCCACGTTTCCGGGGCTGGCTTATCAGTTGGGTAATTTGCTGAGTTCGCGGAATGTTTTATTGCAGTCGTGGGCGGCGGAGCGGATTGGGAGCTATGGGCCGGTGCTTGCGATCACGGTCGTGATTGTGGCGCTTTATCTGGCCGTGGTGACCATGTTTGGCAGAGAGTCTCGGGGCGCAGACCTGACGAAGGCGTGATGTGGTAAGGTTTGGGCTTTTCAGGTTGAGGTTTCCTGGAAAGAGAAGATGCTTCGCCAAGAGCGCCACTTATCCGGACAAAGCCGTCCATATCGAATGTGGCTTAAGGCGGTCGGCTAGACTTCTTGAATGGGCAAGATGGTTATTGCGCGTCGGGTTGGTGCTGCGGGCAAGATGCGCAATTCCGAACCACTGATGGTCTCGCTCATCGATCGCGCGGGAGGCGAGGTTGTGGGGAGGGAAAATGCGTGCAACTGGGATGACTTTCTATTTCATCTCGGGCCGGTCGTGCCGCGGTTGCAATTGCATCAGGCGGACCGTGAGCTGCGCGCCCATGGAGTAGCCACGCTTCATGTCAACGACAGCGTTGTCGATGAAGCGTGGATCAAGTCTTTCCTGCTTACAGTGAATTGACCCCGCCGGAAACTCTAAACGACAGTATGGTGGTCTGCCCAAGCCTGCTGCAATTTCGCGGCTGCCACTTGCACAGGGATGGGGCGACGCATAAGGAAGTCTGGCAGAAGGGATTGATTGTTCTGCTGGCGGAGGATCAGCCACGCTGCTGCTCCAGAAAAAACTCCTGCCATCAATGCCAAGCGATTCATGTTCGTTGTCTCTCCCCTCAAGAAATGTTGTAGCCGGCTCAGGCTGGTATTTGGGATGCGGCCTACTTGACTCTGGATGCTGGCGCGATCGCCACGCTCGCGGTCGTGCCTCATTTCCGTCAAAGTTATGTCAGTAAAGCAGGAACGGAACCACAATTCGTCGCTGGTCTTTCGGCTTGCTAGTTTAGGCACTCGCTAAAATATTCGCAATTCTTTCACATGAATTAGCGCACAATCGAAATTGAGGATTGACTACATTGCCACGGATTCACTTTCAATTGCAGCTAGCCGCGCTCAAGGACAAGCTGCTGGCCATGGCAGCGCTCTCGCAACAAGCGCTACAGTCGACGGTTGACGCCTACCTGCTGAGGGACGCAGGGCTGTGCCAGTACGTTCGCGAGAACGAGACGGCGATCAACCTTGCGCATCGCGAAGTCGATGAGATGGCCTATGAGCTGCTGGCTAAAGAGCAGCCGATGGCGATCGACCTCCGGTTTATCCTTGCGGTGATCAAGATCAATGGCGACCTTGAGCGCATCGGCGACCAGGCCATGAGCATAGCCATTCGTACCCAGGATTTACTGGATGCCGACATCGTCGATTTGCCGGTAGATATTGGCGGCATGGGCGAGTTTGCGGCGCGCATGATTCGGACCGCGATTCAGGCGCTGCTCGATGGCGATGCGCAGATTGCGGACTCGGTGGTTGCGATGGACGACGAGATCGACAGGATGAACCGTGTCGCTTACACCGAGCTGATCAAGGTCATCCAGGTGCGGCCGGAGGTGAGTTCTCAGGCCTTGAGCGCGATTCTTGTTTCGCGAAACCTGGAGCGGATTGCCGACCACGCAACCAACATTGCAACCGACGTTATTTTTTGGGTGCGAGGAGCGGACGTTCGCCACGCGCTCAGCCTCGCCTTGGATTGAACTCCATCGACAATTTCGGGGGAAAAGTGCTTTCGCGCGTAAGGTGCTCCCTCTGACAAGAGGCGTCCTGGTTCGGCGTCTGTTTTGGAATCGCCGTGTCCTGCACCATGCAGCATGAGCACTGGGGGATGCCGGAAGAGTTGTAAAGAGTCATCAGGCAGACTTCCGCATCAATCACCTGCTGCACCGATCGGATGAGCTGCGACCCTCGGCTAAGCTACCAATGCTTCCAGCGAAGGGCTGATCTAACAAGCCGCTCTCGTTGCCAGGGAATCAGCACCAGATGCGAAGCCAAAAAGAATAACGTATACGGTTGACATCAAATACCAGTATTGAGCACGATACGGTGTCACCGATCTGATCGATTATGTACATAGACCTCGGCAGCCTCGTAAAGAATCCGATTTTTGTCTTCGTGACGGGCGCTCTCGGCGGCCTCTTTGGCACGTTACTCAAGGGCTGGATCGACGTGCGCACAAGCGAAGCTAAGCGCCGTCAGGACGCAGGGACCCACTTTTTCCAGCAGATAGAACTCCTTGCTCCCAGCTACTATCTGATGAGCAATTACTCTTACCTGCTCGCATGGCACCTGGAGAGTTACATACAAAAAAAGCAGCAGCAGCGTATGACCCTGCAGGATCCGGACCAATCCACGTCTAAGCCGGCGCTTGAGGATGTTTCCGAAATTGCCAGAGATGTACTCTTTGAGGCCGGTAAGTTCTACCGCACCATTTCGGACCAGTTTTTCAGCAAAGGCGGAGACTATGTGGTTCCAGACCAATGGGCCAACGAGTCGCTGAACCAATTGCACGACACGATCATGAATCTCATCCGTTTCGATGCTAACGTGCTGCTGAAATACATCACCGCCGAGACGCAGCGCCATCAGTTTTTTGCGAAACTGGCGCTATCAGACCAAGACGAGAAACTGACCGACCTGAAGACCCAGTATGCAGCTTACACAGACTGGGTAAGGAAGCAGCACAAGGAAGTAAAGCAGCTTGCGGTCGCCTCTCGTGCCTACGCAGACCTGTTCAGTCTCGAAATGAAGCGGATCTATAAAGATGTCTGGAGCCGTACCCCGGATGACCCGCTGCACGCCCATGAAGTCGCCGGCACTCGTTCGCTTCGGGAGACGGGAGAGGACCTGTGGAAGCGCGCCGGGTTGAAGGCGAGGCGACTGAGCCGATGGGCCGGCAGGAATCCACCCGGCGGCGGGCCTCCCGATGATCATTTTCGCGACTTCTGTAAGCTCGCGCCAGGAACCCGCGATCTCATTCAAAAGTGTGCGATGGCGAACGACCGGCTCCAGGAGCGTCTGGCCGCCTTACAACGCGTCGGTGCATCGAGCGATCAAGCGGATGCCTACGAAAGCTTAGGCTGGAGCTACTACGAGGCGCAGCAATGGGACCTCGCTATCGGAGAGTTTAAAAAGGCAATTGAAGCCTGCCCGAGCAGCGCGGCCGCGCACAACGGCCTGGCTAATACCTACACTCAGAAGAACGACTTCGATAATGCGGCGCGCACCTACGAATCGCTACACGACCGTCCCAATCCCGTCTACAAGCATAATTACGGCAAAATGCGAAGTCGTCAAAAGCAATTTGGTGAGGCAGTGATCCTGCTGCAGGATTCAATTGAGCGGGGCAAGGATCCTGATCATCGCAACGACGCAGACCAGGCGTTACGCTACAACGACCTCGGCCTTGCCTACTTCTACGACGGCAAATGGGACGAGTCAGCTGCCGCTTATGGCGAGGCCATCGTCCTCATGCCACTGGAGCCAGTCCTCTACTCCAATCTCGCCCAGACATACGAGGCCAACTATGACGGCCAGGCAAAAGCTGGCGCAGCCCAGGCCCAAGCCATACAAGCGGGGAGCGCGAACGCCGGTCGGTCTGATCTCGGAGTTCGGCCAGTTCCGCAGGAACAAACTCAGCCACCTGTGCGGCCTCCAGACCTCACGCTCCTCAAGGCTGCTGCGGCGGAATATAGCATGGCGGCCAGCCTGACTGCTGGAGACGATGCATCCGAATACCAACGCTCAGCTGCTGCCATTTACCGCAAGGCCGCTCGCTTTGGCGATGCCAGCCGTTTTTATCAGCAAGCATTGGAGCAGGCTGCCGGCAATCCGCAGAAGAGAAGGATTTTCCTCGAGTTCGCTGCCATGGCCGAGGGGCAGTCGCAGTGGAACCAGGCCGTCAACGCACTGACCAAGGCGCTTGAACTCGGAGACAACACAAGCTCGACCGCAGAGCGCCTGATAAGAGGCTTACAGAGGGCCGGAGATGGGATCGCCCGCGATTTCGCGGACCTCGCAATAAAAGCGTGCCGTGCCCAGGTAGCCGCCAATCCAAACGACCTGATCCACCGAGAGCGCCTCGCAAATATTTTTTACGCGACGGGCGATTTCGTTCGACGTCTCGACGAACTGGACAGTATCGTGCAGATCGCAAATCGGCAGCGAAAAGAGGATTCTGACCCTGCAATCAAAAGTCCCACACTCAGGGTCGGCAACGAAAAGATGGCCGACTACTATCGCCAGCTTGGGCTGGCCTACGAGGCGCTCGACATCCGCGATATGGCGCTCTCCTGCTATCAGCGCGCCCTGGAGCTTAACTTCACGCCCACGTACCAGAGAAGCGTCGGCCTGGCATTACAGGCCAATCGGCGCTTTGATGAGGCCAGGGCGCCCCTTCTTGCTGCCCGAAAGGAACGGCCCGATGACATCGACTTGATGCTTTCGCTGGTCGAAGTCTATGCATACTCGTCAACACCCGAGGTCGAGACCGCTTTAAGCCTGTGTCGAGAGGGGGCAGAGAAATACCCCGCCAACCCCGGTCCGCACTTTCTGCTCGGTCGCCTGCTGGTAATCCAAAAGAACTTTATAGACGCCGCAGCGGAGTACCAGAAAGCCATCGATCTCACCCGGCAGGCAAAGGACCGCGGCGAAGACGTGGGCGGAGAACTTGATCGCTACTACAAAGAGGGAATCGAGGCTTATGAGCTGGCCATCGAAGCAAATCCGGATCGGGTAGCGCTCCACTACGGAAGGGCGCAGTTGCTCACCCAACTTACAGGCCGCGACAATGATGCGATAGAGGGATATAAGAAGGCCCTGGAGCAGACCACCGCCCAGCAGCATGATGACTGGCGTTTGTTGTCGATCTCAATCCAAAATTCCCTTGCTAACCTGCTTTACCGTGGCGACGATTATGCAGGCGCTCAAAAGGCGTGGGAGGATGCACTCGATACCGCGAAGCAGCTCTCAACCGGCGAATCTCTCAGACTACCTACCGCCCCCTTCGGGAGCATCAACCTGGTGCAAATCAGGAACAATCTTGGTACCGCCTATGAAGCGCTGGGCATCAAGGACAAGGCCCTTGACTGCTATCGCTTCGCTACCGAGAAGAGTCCTCAGGCTTTTCCGCCCCACTTCAATCTCGCGCAGTTGTTGTACCGCACGGAACAGTACGTCCAGGGGCTCAGCGAGTTTCAGCAAGGGTTGCGGCTTGGTCCGCCGAAAGTGCTCGCTGCAAAAACGCGCTTCTATATCGGGAATTGCTTTTATCGCCTCCGGCGTCCCGATATCGCGATAGAGAAGTGGGAGGAGGTCGTCGGCAGCGGTGTGGACATCGCCGCAGCACATTACAACCTGGGAAGATGGTTCTGGCTGAACGGAAATCTGGAAAAAGCCGCGCAGTACTGGCAGCAGGCGCTGAACCTCTCTCCGACGATATTGGAAGCTGAGTACAACCTCGGCGTCCTGAGTCTCAAGCAGAATAAGAAGGACGAGGCGGTAGTACATTGGAAGAAAGTTGTGGGGGAAAAAGGGTACGAGCAACTGGCCGAACTCATTCGGCAGGTCGAAGCAGGTGAAAAGACGGCGGAGGACATTGGCGACGGTAAGTCGATAAACATTCGTGACATCTCTGACCAGGCAAATGGATAAAGTGTCAAAGGTCAGAATCTGAAAGTAAAATCTTGCTACATCAATCACCCGCCTGTTTTCAACCCTGCTATCGAGGACTACATGACCATCGCAGAGATTCTTCTTCAGGACTTCGACATCGAACTATCCAATACCCGCCGCACGCTCGAACGCGTTCCGGAGGGCAAAAACGACTGGGTCCCCCATCCGAAGTCGATGCCCTTCGGTAAACTCGCCATGCACTGCGCCACGCTGCCCTACTTCGGCCTTTACATCCTTGAAGACGAAGGCATGGACATGGCCAACTCTAAGCGGAAGCAAAGCTCCCTCATATTTGTCTCCCGCGAGGCCGCCCTCAAACAATTCGACGAAGGAGTGGCAGCCTGCCGCGCCGCCCT
>DASWUZ010000263.1:0-2342 GCA_036401395.1 Acidisarcina sp. | reverse complement strand
TGATGACCGTGATTTTCGATTCGTTTGGCGTTTGAGCGCCTGCGGGCGAGCGGGCTTCGAAGACGAGAGCGGCGGAGAGCGCTAACAAGATAAGCAGCCGGGCAGGGTCTTTAGGGAATATGCGCATCGCGACCCATTATCGACTCTCGAGGGAAAGGTGAACAGCGGCGGTCTGAGGCCGGGTCATTTGGCGGGGAAGTAGAATTGGGCGCATGAGTATTAGTCAGAAGATCGCGGTTTCTACTTCGGATGCTCCGGCTGCCATCGGCCCCTATTCGCAGGCGGTGCAAATTGGCGATTTCCTGTTCAGCTCGGGGCAGGTGGCCCTTGATCCCGGGACGGGGCTGATCGTTGCAGGCGGGATCGCCGAGCAGACCACACGGGTGCTCGAAAACCTCAAGGCGGTCGTCGAAGCCGCTGGATCGGACCTCGGCCATGTCGTGAAGACGGTGGTCTTCCTAAAGAGCATGGGAGATTTTGCAGCTATGAACGAGATTTACGGCAAGTACTTGGCGACCGCAGGGGTCGTGGCCCCGGCGCGTTCGACAGTTGAGGTGGCGCGGCTGCCCAAGGACGCGCTGGTGGAGATAGAAGTGATTGTCGCGCTATAAATGCGGCGCTCTGAGCCCGTGTCGAAGAGATGTATCCGCAAGAGTGCGCCGACAATCTAATGTGCAGGCTAAGCGATCGAAGCGAGGAGTAAACAATGGCAGATACCAAAGTAGTTGAGAAGGTCGAGAAGATCGAAAAGACGGATGCGGAGTGGAAGGCTGAGCTGACCCCGGAACAGTATTACGTCACGCGTCAAAAGGGGACGGAGGCGGCGTTTTCAGGGCCGCTTTACCGGAACTATGCTGATGGAAATTATCACTGCGTGGCTTGTGGGGCTGAGCTGTTCAAATCAGATGCGAAGTTTGAATCGGGCAGCGGCTGGCCCAGTTTTTATACCCCCGCCACACCCGGTGCGGTTGAGAGCCATGAAGATAATACCTATGGCATGAGGCGCATCGAGTCGACTTGTGCGCGCTGCGGTGCGCATCTCGGGCACGTGTTTCCGGATGGCCCTAAGCCCACCGGCTTGCGATACTGCATCAACTCGGCGGCTTTGAAATTTGAGAAGGCTGAGTAGCCGGTCGCCCAAGGGTGATTCTCGGCGCTGATTGGTTTAGGGCTTGCGGGCGCAGGAGGAGTTCGATGTTGGATAGCGAGCAAGTTTACGGCAAGCTCAATCCTGCAGCACCTGCGGAGCTTTCCCGGTTCGCTTTTCTTGTGGGTAACTGGAGGTGCGAGGCGAAGCTAGAGTCCGCTGACGGAGTATGGCAGACCTATGAGGCTGCGTGGCAGGGACGCTTTATCCTCGACGGCTATGCAATCGCGGACGAATACAGAATGATGGGTGAGTCCGGGGAATTAATCGTTTTAGGCATGAACATTCGCACCTACGATGCCGCCAAACAAGCTTGGAACATACGATGGCTCAATGGCCTGGCTGGAGACTGGACGAACCTTGTATCGGAAGATCTGGGTGGAGTAAGGATCGAGGGCCGCTCCATCACCTATGCTTTTCAGGAGCCTGCTGCAGCCCATTCGTATACACGTGCCACTTACACGGACCACTCGGCGACCCATTTCACCTGGCGAGGCGATCAGTCTGAGGACTGCAAGAGCTGGCGCGACTTTATGACCGTCGACGCCCATCGCGACGCTTGACAGGTGTTTTCTTCGCGCGAATTTGAGTTGGTGAACAGGCAGAACGGCTTGCCTATGGAGCGGGGCGGCAACCTCCACGTCTCGAATCAGAGTAATCGCTGCGCGATCACTAAGCCTTGACGACTTTGCCGGCCTTGATGCAGCTGGTGCAGACGCGAATGCGCTTGGTGCCGCCCTCGACCTTCGCTTTGACCGGGCGCAGATTGACGTTCCAGCGCCTACGGGTCACGTTGTGGGCGTGAGAGATGTTGTTGCCGAACTGCGGGCCTTTGCCGCAGAGGTTGCAGACCTGTGCCATGACTTGCTCCAAACTCAGACTTTTCGCTGAGGAATTTCATCTCGGAAGGCCCGGCAGTCCTGAATTTCATGCGGGACGATCGACGACATGTTCCTTTTCGACGAGTCTCCAGTATAGATGAGCAACCCGGCCAGAGCAACTCGACGAGGCAAGTGGGTAGACGGGCCAGGCAGAATTTGCTGACCCACTACCCGCAAACGAATAAGCGACAAAGCGCCCAGATGCTGCTTATTCGTCACTTGGTCCACCATATGGACTAGTTGGTCGCCGTAAAGGTCCAGTGCTGGTTGGAGCCTCCATTGTCTGTCCACTGATCGATCAGGGCACCGTTTGC